>JACPVZ010000127.1 GCA_016197305.1 Nitrosomonadales bacterium
AGGTCTATTTACAAAGCTTCTACATATTGATTTGAGCCAGCTGCAAATTTTAGGCATTGCGCTACGACCAACGAATGCGGGGCTTATCCCCGGGTTCATAGGGCTTGCACTCATGTACGCATTCGTCGCCTTTCTTGTCGCCCGAATGGAAGCGGCCATCGAGAACGAAGTAGATAATGCGGTGGTTGAGAGTAGGAAGAGCGTCACACAATCAAAATCGCTACTTATACTGGTGCTTTGCATTACACCGTTTTCGATTGTGGTGTATTCAATGCCGTTCGTATTTGGTGCTTTTTCCATTATGCTTTTGTGGTCTGACAGCATGTCGGTATTAAAGGCTATTTGGGGGCTTGCTACACAATAAGGCTCAACCCGGCAGTCAAGTGGGACTGTGCGAATGCGTACAGCCTCTCAGCTATATGTTGAACTTTCGCTATCAGTAAAATCGATTAATTGGTTTGTTTCGGGAGCGATGCTTGGCGAATGTCTGAAAAAGGGTGGGCAACAAGTTGCCCACCCTTTTTTGGGTTTTGAACCATACTTTTCCTCCCCTGTGCGCCGCCTCGATCAGCCGCGAACGAGCGGTGGGGTTGGGCGAGCACTGTTTGAGCACGTGGCCGCGTAGCGGATCGTGCGAGTTGCGCAGCCCCGCTTGCTTGCGGCTGATCGAGGGAACCCCGTAGGGGCGGTAAACCGGGGTCGCCTTCTTTTTGGTTACTTTTTCTTTGGCGAAGCAAGAAAAAGTGACTAGCTGCCGGTCTACCACCGGCAGTTTTGTCTTTAGTCATTCATGTTTCGACAGGCTCAGCGCGGTAGGATGGGTTGAGCAACGCGATACCCATCGAGGTGCAATTGATGGGTGTAGCTACGCTTCACTCACCCTGCAATTCTGCCGGACTACCCCCGGCAAGTCTTGCGCTTCCGCATAATAACGATGGGTATTGCTGTGCTCCACCCATCCTACAACCACAAACCCCCATTACCGGCCTACCCCGCCCCCATGGTAGAATCCGCGCCTTTCCAGTTTTCAATCTTTAAGGAATCGCGCCATGTTCTCACGCAAAAATACCCTAGCCCATATCGATCCTGAGTTGTGGGATGCAATCCAGCATGAAACCCGACGCCAGGAAGATCACATCGAGCTGATCGCGTCGGAAAACTACACCAGCCCGGCGGTGATGGAGGCGCAGGGTAGTCAGCTGACCAACAAATACGCGGAAGGTTATCCGGGCAAGCGCTATTACGGCGGTTGCGAGTACGTCGACATCGCCGAGCAGCTGGCGATAGACCGCGTCAAGGCGTTGTTCGGTGCGGAATATGCCAACGTGCAGCCGAATTCCGGTTCGCAGGCGAATCAGGCGGTGTACATGTCCGTGCTGCAGCCCGGCGACACGATACTCGGCCTGTCGCTGGCGCATGGCGGGCACCTGACCCACGGCGCGTCGGTGAATGCCAGCGGCAAGTTGTACAACGCGATTCAGTACGGCCTGAACGACAAGGAAGAGATCGATTACGACCAGGTGCAGCGCCTCGCGCTGGCGCACAAGCCGAAGATGATCGTCGCGGGCGCCTCGGCCTACGCGCTGGTGATCGACTGGAAGCGTTTCCGCGCGATCGCCGACAGCGTCGGCGCGTACCTGTTCGTGGACATGGCGCACTATGCCGGCCTGATCGCGGCGGGCGTGTACCCGAGCCCGGTCGGCATCGCGGACTTCGTCACCAGCACCACGCACAAGACGCTGCGCGGTCCGCGCGGCGGCATCATCCTGGCCAAGGCGGAATTCGAGAAAGTGCTGAACTCGGCGATCTTCCCCGGCATCCAGGGCGGCCCGCTGATGCATGTGATCGCCGCGAAGGCGGTCGCGTTCAAGGAGGCGGCCAGCAAGGAATTCAAGGCCTACCAGACCCAGGTGGTGGACAACGCGCGGGTGATGGCCAAGGTATTGCAGGAACGCGGTCTGCGTATCGTTTCCGGCCGCACTGATAGCCATCTGTTCCTGGTGGATCTGCAGGCCAAGAACATCACCGGCAAGGATGCCGAGGCCGCGCTGGGCCGTGCGCACATCACCGTGAACAAGAACGCGATCCCCAACGATCCGCAGAAGCCCTTCGTCACCTCGGGCATCCGTATCGGCAGCCCGGCGATGACCACGCGCGGCTTCAAGGAGCTGGAAGCCGAGAAGCTCGCGCACCTGATTGCAGACGTGCTGGATGCGCCGAACGACGATGCGGTAATCGCGCGCGTCGTCGGCGAGGTGAAGAAGCTGACCACGCAGTTCCCGGTGTATGGCAATTAAAACGGGACGGTGGCAAGTGGATCGGCACTTGGTGCCAGTGGAGGCGCCACTCCCCACTTGCCACTCTTCGCTCCCTGCTCACCGATGAAATGCCCGTTCTGTAAAGGTCCGGACACCCAGGTGGTGGACACCCGCGAGAGCGAGGAGGGCGACAGCATCCGCCGTCGTCGTCGCTGCCTGAGCTGCGACAAGCGCTTTACCACCTACGAGGCGGTGGAGTTGCGCATGCCGCAGGTGGTCAAGCAGAACGGCATGCGTAGCGAGTTCGATCCGGAAAAGCTGCGCACCAGTTTCAACCGCGCGCTGCACAAGCGGCCGGTGTCCACCGAGCTGGTGGATGCGGCGATCGATCATGTCACGCAAAAGGTGTTCGCGCTGGGCGAGCGCGAGATCGGCTCGCGCCAGATCGGCGAGATGGTGATGAAGGAATTGCTGAAGCTGGACAAGGTCGCCTACATCCGTTTCGCCTCGGTGTATAAAAGCTTCCAGGATGTCGGCGATTTTGCCGAGGCGGTCGAGGCGGTGCGCAAGTCACCGGCGCGGCGCATCAAGAAGAGTTGAGCAGGATGTTTACGGTGCAGGACAGCCAGTGGATGGCCCGGGCGCTGCGACTGGCCGAGCAGGGCCTGTACAGCACCAGTCCTAATCCGCGTGTCGGTTGCGTGCTAGTGCGCGATGGCGTGCCGGTCGGCAGCGGCTGGCACCGGCGCGCCGGCGAGGCGCATGCCGAGGTGCATGCGTTGCGTGAGGCGGCCGAGGCGGCGTGTGGTGCCACGGCGTATGTCACGCTGGAGCCCTGCAGCCATCATGGCCGCACGCCGCCCTGCACCGATGCGCTGATCGCCGCAGGTGTGGCGCGCGTTGTCGTGGCGGTGCCGGACCCGAACCCGCGGGTGGCGGGGAGCGGCATCGCCAAGTTGCGTGCTGCCGGGATCATCATCGAGTGCGGCCTGATGGAGGCGGCGGCGCGCGAGTTGAATGCGGGTTTTTTTGCGCGCATGACGCGCGGCACGCCTTGGCTGCGCAGCAAGATCGCGATGAGCCTGGACGGACGCACCGCGCTGGGCAACGGTGTCAGTCAGTGGATTACCGGCGAGGCGGCGAGGCGCGATGTGCAACACTGGCGGGCAAGGTCATGTGCGGTGCTGACCGGCATCAACACCGTGCTGGCCGATGACGCGCGGCTGAACGTGCGCGAGCTGGACACGCAGCGCCAGCCGCTGCGCGTGGTGCTGGATAGCCAGTTGCGCATCCCGTTCGAGGCACGCGTGTTGTATGGCGGCGATGCGCTGGTCTACAGCGTGCGCCACGATGCGCAGAAGATCGCGGTGCTGCAGGACCTGGGCGCGACCGTGGTGGTGGTGCCAGAAACCGGCGGGCAGGTCGATCTGGGCGCGGTGCTGGCCGACCTGGGGCAGCGCGGCTGCAACGAGCTGCTGGTCGAGGCGGGCAGCACGCTGAACGGCGCGCTGCTGCGCGCCGGGCTGGTGGATGAATTGTTGTTGTATGTCGCGCCGCAACTGCTCGGCGATGCGGCGCGCAGCATGGCGCAGCTTGGCGAATTGACCCGCCTGGAGCAGGGCATTGCGCTCGACTGGCAGGATGTGCGGTCGGTCGGCAAGGACTTGCGCATCATGGCCAGGGTGAGAAAGGAATAACTAATGTTTAGCGGGATCATTGCCGATGTGGGCATCATCAAGCGAGTGACGGATCGCGATGGAGGCCTGCGCCTGGAGGTGGCCGCGGAGCTGCTCGATATGGGTGACGTGCGGATCGGTGACAGCATCGCGGTGAATGGCGTATGCCTGACCGTGGTAAAGCTGGACGGCAAGACGTTCAGTGTGGACGTGTCGCGCGAGACGCTGGATTGCACCGTTGGGCTGGAGCGGCAGGGCGGGCACGTCAACCTGGAAAAGGCGCTGCGTCTGTCGGACCGGCTGGGCGGGCATCTGGTCAGCGGCCATGTGGACGGCGTGGGCGAGGTGGTGGCGTTCAACGACACCGGTGAAAGCTGGCGACTGGTGGTGCGCGTGCCGCAGGAGTTGGCGAAATATATCGCGGTCAAGGGCTCGA
>JACPVZ010000148.1 GCA_016197305.1 Nitrosomonadales bacterium
GCCTGGAGCAGGAGGCCGCCCAGCTCAGCAGGCAGCGAGCCGAGCTGGAGCAGCGCGAGATCGAACCGCTGCGCCGACAGGTCGAGCAATCCCGCGCGGATGTCTCTGCGCGCCAATTGCTGGGCAGGTTGCGCAGCAACAAACGCATCGGCACGGTGCTGAAGGCAGCCGGGCTGGTTTCCGCGATGGGCTTTATCGGAGTCGCATTACCGTTGAAGAACACGCCGGTCGACAGTGTGTCCTCCGGCATGGTGGCGCAGCGTGCAGCTGTTTCGACAGCCGAATATGGTGTGAGTCCGGCTGCGCAGCTGGGCGTGGATAATACGGCCAGTTCCGGGCTCAATCAGGCGTCAGGGCGCCTGAAGATGACCGACCATCTGGGCGAATGAGCCAGCCCAGTATCCCGTGGGCATCCTGCTCGATGGTGCGTCGGTCAGAAAACGTGCTTGAGGCCGAGCGAGAAGGCTGACGGGGATGCGCCAGAGCCCGGTGCAACGATGGTGCTGGTCCCGCCCCCGGAGCTTGCGGACGACAGGCCGTAGTTGATCGCAGCCTGGTTGTGCAGCCGGGTATATAGCCCGTACAACGTGGTGCGTGCGCTCAGGCTGTGGTCGTAACCGAAGGTGTATTGTCGCGCCCCGGTATTGGCGGCAGGACCAAGTTGTCCGACCTTGCTGTAAGCCGCCTTGAGCGCATCCTTGCCCATCAGATATTTGCCGGACACATAGTAGGCATGGTGTCCCCATTGGTTTGCGCCCGATGCGCCGAAATTGTCTTGGCTGCGTTCATAGACCAAACCCAGGCTGAATCTTTCTGCCGTATAACCCAGCGCCAGTTTCCAAGCGCTTTCCCGGCTGCCTGCGGCCGCGCTGGCAGAGGACATCGTGCCTGCACCAACGCTGCCCAGCTTGTGCTCCTCATATGCCAGTGCCGCGTAGTGCGGCACGACATCATAGATTCCTGAAAACGACCAGGCCGAACCTTTGCTTTGATTGGATGCAGTGACCGTTTCTGCGCCCGCAATATAGGCGACATTGCCGGTAAAACCGCTCAGCAAGGGACTGGTGTACAGAACGGTATCGGTCTGGCGCCCGGCAAATCCCAGTGCCGCCGAAATCCCGGTGGTGCCGCCCATCAGCGGCTGACTGTCGGCAATCGTGTCGATGAACGGGTCCAGCCTACGTGCGGTGGAGTTGTATGGCGTGTCGTAGCGGCCCAGCAGCAGCCTGCCCAGGCGGCTGCTGGATAGTCCGGCGTAGCTGTTGCGTGTCGCAAGGCTGCCGCCGGCGTTATCCATCGCGATCAAGGACTCGATCTGCCACAGCGCGGTGTAGCCGTCACCGATATCTTCGGTTCCTTTCAGGCCGAGACGCGAGGCATTGCTGGATACCTTGCCGATATTGCGGGCTCCGCTGACGGCCGGTGTGCCTGCTGCGCCGGTGCCATTGCTGACCAGTTCGAAGGAGACATTGGCGACTCCGTATATGCTGAGATTGCCAGTCTCTGCCGCAGCAGGCAGGGCGAGCGTGAATAATGCAAAGGCGGCAAGTCTGAATGGCATGTGACCCCCTGAGCTGTTGCCGCATCTGTGCGGCGTGGCGCGCCGCGCCGCTTATTTTTTTGCGATGGCTTCGAGCTGCACTGCAGGCAGCGGTCTGCTGAAATAGTAACCCTGTACTTCGTTACACCCCTGCTCGGACAGGAAGGCCAGCTGCTCCGTGGTTTCGACACCTTCGGCGATGGTCTGGAAGCCCAGGCTTTGGGCCATCTGGATGATCGCGATGACGATCGCGCTGTCATCCTCGTCGGTGTTGATGTCGCGCACAAAGGACTGGTCTATCTTGAGTTTGGATATCTTGAATTTTTTCAGGTAACTGAGTGAGGAATAGCCGGTGCCGAAATCGTCGATCGCGATGCGCACGCCGCGCGTGTGCAAGTCATCCATCACCGCGATCGCGGCTTGCGGGTCATCCATCGCGGCCCCCTCGGTGAGTTCCAGTTCCAGATACCGTGGGGGTAGCTGTGTCTCCGCGAGGATCTGGCTGACCAGGCCGGGCAGATCGGGGTGGCGGAACTGTACCGCAGACAGGTTCACCGACATGACCATGGGCGGCAGGCCGCTGTCCATCCAGCACTTGAGCTGGTGTGCCGCGGTGCGCAACACCCATTCGCCGATTGCGACGATCTGCCCGCTGCTCTCCGCGATCGGGATGAATTCTGCCGGGGGCACCATGCCGAGATCGGGATGGTGCCAGCGCAACAGGGCTTCGACGCCTATCATCCGGCTGTCCGTGATGGTGTATTGCGGCTGGTAGTGCAACTGCAGCTGGTTGCGCGGCATGGACTGGCGCAGCGCATTTTCCAGCTGCAGCGTGCGCGTCGAGTGCAGCTGCATCTCCTGGGTGAAAAAACGGAAATTGTTGCGTCCATCCTGTTTGGCGCGGTACATCGCGACATCGGCGTGCTGGTACAGCGTATCGAAATCTGTTCCGTCGTCCGGGTACATCGCGATGCCGATCGAGGGGGGTGCCACCAGCTCATGCTGGTCGATGCGGTAGGGCTGGGCCAGCGAGGACAGCAGTTTGGTTGCGACATGTGCCACGCCGTCGGCTGCGCTGTCCTGCAGCACCAGCACGAATTCATCGCCGCCCATGCGCGACACGGTATCCTGGTCGCGCACCGAGGCCCGGAGCCGTTTGCCCACTTCGACCAGCAGCCCGTCGCCGATGCGGTGGCCGAGCGTGTCGTTGATGTTCTTGAAATGGTCGAGGTCGACGAACAGCACGGCCACTCTGCTATGGCTGCGTTGCGCCGAGATGATTGCCTGTTCGACCCGGTCGTTGAGCAGCAGGCGGTTGGGCAGGCCGGTCAGCGTATCGTAATTGGCCAGCTGCTGGATATGCTGCTCATCCTGTTTACGTGAGCTGATATCGACATGGGTGCCGGTCAGGCGGATGGCCTTGCCATTGCCGTCGATTAGCTTGTTGCCGCGCACCAGTATCCATCGGTAACTGCCGTCGCGGTGGCGCATCCGGAACTCGTTTTCATAGTCTTGCTGTGTGGAGTTCAGGAAATCCTGCATCTTTTTCAGTGCTGGCTCGCGGTCTTCAGGATGGATGCGGGATTCCCAGGTTGAAAACCGATCCGGCAGCTCGTCGGGCAAATATCCCAGCTGGGCTTTCCACTCCGGGGAAAAGCGGACATCGCCGGTTGCGATGTTCCAGTCCCATAGCCCGGTATTGGACGCGCTGACGGCCAGCGCGAGGTTCTGGCGCGCTTCGTCCAGCTTGCGGTAGGGCGCTTCGATGGCCTCGACGACGATGGCCTTGTACACCAGCAGGTAGGCGATGATCTTGTAGACATGCCCCAGCACGTTGAATACATCGGTCACGCTGGCATACAGCGTGAAAAACAATTCGCTCATCGCCATCACGCAAACTGCTCCGAACAACAACGGGGCATCGAACGGTTGCGCGGTGCGCATCCGCAGCCAGAGCATCAGCGCGGTGGACAGATTCAGCAGAACCAGCAGGTATTCTGCATTGACCTTGAACGGGGTGAGCCCCTGTCCGGGAATGAAGGTGCGAGGCAGGATATCCTGATGGAATAAGATCAGCCAGTTGACCGTTACGACGGCAGCGATGCCTGTGGCCATCAGCCAGTGGCGCACTTTTTTGGATGAGAAGGGAGCCCATGGCATCGCGACGGCCAGTAGCAGTCCGGTTGCCGCGATGAACCGGGCTGCCAGCCAGAAATTGATCGCCTTTTCCGGATCGCTGGCGGTGACGAAGTTCGGCATGCCCTTGTAGGACAGGGTGTGGGAAAAATCCAGCCAGGCAACCGCGAAAAATGCACAGGAGAGTAGCACGATGTTCCCTGACTGGTTGCGGTCATGCGCATTCCAGCCGACGGCGAAAACCAGCATCGCCACGACGATGGCGGCGGTCTCGATCAGCGTGTGCAACGGCAGGTAAGCAGAAAGACCCTGGGCTTCAGCGGGGGGCGGAACCAGCCATATCCATAGCTGGAACAGCGCAAGCAGCAGCAGGGTGGGGATGATCAGGCGCAGTGAAGGTCTATGGCTGGGGTGTAACGATGGCAAACCGGTTTTTCCGAACAAATGCAGTTGCAATAGTTGCATGCATGGCTCCTGAATAGGTATTGCTGAAAGCTAAGCGGCGGGCAGTATAGAATAGTCCCCGTGATGGTGATATAGACCGAATTATCTAGATAATTCGCCGCGCCAGGTGTAGCGGCGCTCAGTCGTCCTGCTGCAAGGCTGCACACAATGCATCCGCCTGCTCAGGCTGAGACAGGCTGTTGCCGCTGATCCAGAACACGTCTTCGGCGCGGCTGCCCAGCGTGTTGATCTTGGCGCGGTGCAGCCGGATGCCATGCTGGTCGAGGATCAGCGCGATCCGGGCCAGCAGACCGGGCCGGTCGCCGGCGACCAGAGACAGCACGAACATGCCCTTGTGGTCGGGCTTCACCATGGCCTCGGTGCGGATTGGGAAATGCTTGAGCTGGCGGCTGACGCGCCCGCTGGTAGTGGAGGTGAGCGTCCGGCCCTGCTCGATTTGCCGGGCCAGCTCGAACTCGATGTAGGTCATGATGTCGCGATAGGGCGTGTTGCTGCGCCCGGCCTCCATCACCTGGAAGCTGTTCAGTGCATAGCCGTGGCGGGTGGTGTGGATCTTGGCCTCGACGATCGTGTAGTTCATGCGCGCGAAGAATTCGCATATCCGCGCAAACAGGCTGCGCTGGTCCGGGCAGTACACCAGCACCTGCAGGCCCTCTCCCGCCGGGCTGAGGCGGGTCTTGACGATCGGCGCGGCGGGATTCACCTTGAAGGCCAGCAACCGGGTGTGCCAGGCGATTTCATGCGCCTCGTGATCGAGAAAATAATTGTCGTCCAGCTGCGCCCACAATAACCGGTATGAATCGGGGGGCAGCGCATACAGGTTGAGCTTGTCGGCCGCATCACGGCGTGTTTCGCCGAGCTGGTCGGCGATTTGGCCATCGCTCAGGTAGCGGCGCGTCAGCCGGAACAGATCCTCCATCAGCTTGGCTTTCCAGGCGTTCCACACCTTGGGGCTGGTGCCGCGCACGTCGGCGACGGTGAGCAGGTACAGCGCGACCAGATAGCGGTCGTTCCTGATCCTGCTTGCAAAGTTCGCAATGACCTCCGGGTCGGACAGGTCCTGTTTCTGTGCGGTCGCCGACAGCGTCAGATGCTGTTCCACCAGCCATACCACCAGTTCGGTGTCGTCGTGGCTGAGCTGGTGCCGCTTGCAGAATGCGCGCGCATCTTTCTTGCCGAGCTGGGAATGGTCGCCGCCGCGTCCCTTGGCGATGTCGTGGAACAGTCCGGCCACGTACAGCACCTCGGGACGGGCGAACTCACTTAGCAGCCTGCTGCACAGCGGGTATTCGTGGGCAAACTCGGGGACCGCGAAGCGGCGCAGGTTGCGTACCACCATCAGGATGTGTTCATCGACGGTGAATACATGGAACAGGTCATGCTGCATCTGGCCGACGATGCGCCCGAAGGCGGGGATGTATGCACCGAGGATGCCGTACTGATTCATCCGACGCAGCGCGTGCAGCACGCCGCGCGGTTGGCGCAGGATGGACATAAAGTTCTGGCGATTGACCGGGTCGCGGCGGAATTGGGCGTCGATATGGTGCTGTGCGCGCCACAGCGCGCGCAGCGTCCGGGCGCTGAGGTCAGTCAGTTCGGGGTGCTGCGGAATCAGCAGGAACAGCTCGAAAATGGCTGCCGGCGTGTGCTCGAACAGATGTTCGTCGCGGACATCCAGCAAGCTGCCGAGCGCCCGGAAATGGTCGTCGATCGCGTGTTGTGGCGGCGTGTCGTGGAACAGGTGATCGCGCAGGTTTTGCAGCAGGATGCTGTTGAACTGGCGCACCGCCAGCTTGGTGCGATAGTAGCGCTGCATCAGGTGTTCGCTGGCGCGCCGGTTGGCCGAAGCCTTGATGCCCAGTTGTTCGGCCAGCGGTGTCTGGAAATCGAACAGCAGGCGATCCTCGCGCCGTTTGGCGAGGTAATGCAGGCGAATGCGCAGGGTTTGCAGCAGATGGTCGTGACGCGCGATCTCGCGGGCCTCGGCAGTGCTGATCAGGCCGGCCCTGGCCAGTGCCGCCCAGCTTGTGCCCAGGCCGGCCGCGCGGCTGATCCAGCCTATCGTCTGCAGGTCGCGCAAGCCCCCGGGGCTTTCTTTCAGGTTGGGCTCGAGGTTGTAATCGGCATCGACGAAGCGTGTATGGCGCTGCTGTTGTTCCTGCAGCTTGGCCAGGTAGAACTGGCGCGGATCGAGGTGTTGCTGCATCGCATCGTGCAGCTGCCGGAACAGCCGGCTATTCCCGCAGAGCAGGC
Organism: Nitrosomonadales bacterium; assembly: GCA_016197305.1. Taxonomy (GTDB): domain Bacteria; phylum Pseudomonadota; class Gammaproteobacteria; order Burkholderiales; family Gallionellaceae; genus Gallionella. The sequence goes on from JACPVZ010000148.1 coordinate 6,395, forward strand.
GGGCTTCGAGCAGGTTGGTCTGTACGGTGATGTCTGCGGCCTCGCTGAGGCATTGCGCCACGCTGCGTATGCTGTGCCCGACCTCAAGGCCGATATCCCAGAGCATGCCGACCAGTTGCTGCAGTTTCTGTTGCAACGCGTCATCCGGTTCTTCATCCAACAGGATCAGCAGGTCGATGTCGGACTTGGGGTACAGCTCATTGCGCCCATAACCGCCGACTGCCACCAGGGCGAGTTGCGGCGGCATCGCCAGTTGCTGCCAGACCTGCAGCAGGTAACGGTCGATCAGCTGGCTGTGGGTCTTGAGCAGGCGTGCGGCCTTGCCATGCTGCAGATAACTCTGTTCGAGCGCCAGGCGCTCGTTGCGCAATGCTTGGCGGATGCCGGCTACCGGGTTGGGCTCCGCGACTTGGCTGTCGGCTCGCATTGTCAGATGAACATGGTCGTTTATGCGCCTGGCGGGGGCGGGCATCCTTCGGAAACGGTCAATACCTCGAAGCCGGTATCGGTGACCAGTATCGTGTGCTCATACTGTGCCGACAGGCTGTGGTCCTTGGTGACCACGGTCCAGCCGTCGCCGAGTTGCTTGATGCCTGCCTTGCCGGCATTGATCATCGGCTCTATCGTGAAGATCATGCCGGCTTCGAGTTTCAGACCGGTGTGCGGGCGGCCATAGTGCAGCACCTGCGGCTCCTCGTGGAATTTCGTGCCGATGCCGTGGCCGCAGAATTCGCGCACCACGCTGTAACCCAGCGGTTCGACGAAGCTCTGGATCGCATGGCCGATATCGCCCAGATGGGCGCCCGGCTTGACTACGCGTATGCCGCGCCACAGTGACTGATAGGTGATTTCGCACAATCGCCTGGCCTGGATCGAGGGTTCGCCGACGTAGAACATGCGGCTGCTGTCGCCGTGATAGCCATCCTTGATCACCGTGATGTCGAGGTTGACGATGTCGCCGTTCTTCAGCGCCTTGTCGCTGGGCACGCCGTGGCAGACCTGGTGGTTGATCGAGGCGCAGATCGATTTAGGGTAGGGCGTATGGCCGCCGGGTGCATAGTTGAGCGGAGCAGGTACACCCTGTTGCACATTGACGATCAGGTCGTGGCAGAGTTTGTCCAGTTCGTTGGTCGTGACGCCGGGTTTGACGTAGGGGCCGATGTAATCGAGCACCTCGCTGGTCAACCGGCCGGCGACGCGCATTTTTTCGATATCCTGTGCGGATTTGATGGAAACAGCCATGAGCAATTGGTCTCGTTTTAATGAGGGTCGAGGATAGCATGCGGGTTTGGCCGCCGACAATCCGCCTGCCCTGGATTTGGCCGGTTTGATTCGATTATTTAGAGCTTGTTCTGGATAGGGGATAGGAACTAAACTTGCGCGGCGTGGACCAACGGGACGCAGCAGGTTTGAATAACAGAATATTTGGAGACGACATGAAAAAATCATTGGTAATCGCTTTGCTGCTTTCAGCCAGCGTGAATGTGTATGCGGTGGATGGCGGTGCGGTGGTGGGCGGTGCGCTCGGCGGTGCGGCAGGCGCGGCGATCGGCCAGAAGATCGGCGGCAAGAACGGCGCGATCATCGGCGCGGCGATCGGTGGCGGGACCGGCGCAGCGGTGGGCAGCAAGGATGCTCCTGCGGCGCAGGCAGCGCCAGTACAGGCTGTTTCCTCAAAGTCGGAAGAGCAGTGTGGCGATCATGAGGGGCATGACCACGGCAAGCATCTCGGTGAATGCAAGAATAAACATGAGGGCAAGCACAAGCATAAGCACGACGATTGATCGCTTGCGGTTAGGCGTCAGCAAAAAGGCACGTTAACGTGCCTTTTTGTTTTGCGGCGTTCTTTCCGGTTATTGGCCGGTCACTGGTAGCGCAAGGCCTCGATCGGGTCGAGCCGCGCGGCCTTGCGCGCCGGATAGAAACCGAAGAAGATGCCCACGGTCGCGGCCACGCTGAAGGCGACCACGACCGAACTGCCGGAGATGATCACCATCGTGTCGGTCAGTGCGTTGACCAGCAGTGCCCCGCCTATGCCCAGCAGCAGTCCGATGAAGCAGCCGAGCACCGAGATGATGATGGCTTCCAGCAGGAACTGCATCAGGATGTCCCGCTCGCGTGCGCCGATCGCCATGCGGATGCCGATCTCGCGGGTGCGTTCGGTGACCGA
>JACPVZ010000149.1 GCA_016197305.1 Nitrosomonadales bacterium
CAGTTTGGTTGCCAGCGCCAGTTTCGACGAAGGGCAGGAGTTGAGTTTCAGGGTGTTGGTCTTGCCGCCGACCTGCGCGCTGAACACGCCCATGAAGGTTGGCGTGTTGCCCATCAACGCATTGCCCAGTGTGATCTTGCTGCCGCCGGTGGTCGCGTTGTACAGATAGTCGATCAGCACCTGCTTGGTATTGTCAGCGGTGTTGAAGGTATACACGCCGGTGACCGACACGCTGTACTGACCGGCAGCCGGTGCACTCGCCACCTTGGTCAGCGGCAGGCCCGTTGCGCCATACACCACGCCCAGATCGGTATCGAAAGTGGCGGCATTGGCAACCGTCACCGTGGCGGTGGTGACCGTACCGACTTCGTTCACTGCCGAGAGCAGCAAGCCGGTCGCCGAGGTGCCGCTGAAAAACAGGTCATTTAGCGCGCGTCCGTTCAGTTCGGCAAACTTGGCCTTGCCGGTGAGTTTGCCGGAACCGCGTCGCACATCCAGTGGGAACTGGCTCTGTCCGCGCAGTTCCTTCAGCGTGAACGAGAAGTCGAACGACACATCCTGCAATTTGCCGAGTTTGATCGGCGTCGAGTTCGCGGCGGCATTGATGCCGTACAGAAATCCGCTACCAAAGGTCAGACTCATGGTGGTTGTCTCCTGAGATTAAAGGGTGGTTGGAACAGGTGCGGCCGGTTGTAATCGCACCTTGAGGTCGTCGAGTGCGCTTCGCATCGGGTTGTAGGTGTCGGTTTCGCGAAGTGCAGGCAGGCTTGCCAGCAGATCGGTGAACCAAACCTCGATGACTTCAGACGCGTCAATGGCTGCCACGGGTGTGACAGGGTCGGTTTTGGCCATGGGTTATTCCTTTTGAAGTTAGCGCAGGTAGCGCAAAATGAAATCGACCGGCTTGGTGTAGATGTCCACCAGTGCGTCGTAACTGTCGGCACCGCACTGGTCCTGCAAACAGGCAGTGAGCGCGATGCCATTGATCACGCCGTAATGCAGATGGCAGGCAGCTTTGACGGCCTCGCGTAGGGCAACAGCCGATTCTGCCGTTCGTGCCAGACAGTTCACCTGCATGCGTGCCGTGCACATCTCGCTATTCGTGCCGGGGAAGGCGGGTGTGTCCGGTCGATCACTGATCAGTTCGAACACCACGGCAGGCAGTAAGTCCGCTTCGGGCCGGGTGTCCAGATAGATGCGCGTGCCAACCAGTGCAGTGAGATCAACTGACGCATCCAGCAATGACTTGATGACGGTTTCAGCTTTCATTTCATCTTCTCGATCTCGAGCGGCAGGCGAGTGCGCGCGTACTCGGCCATGGTCTCCACCGCATCGGCAGCCTTGCCATCCAGTGCCGGGCGCATGAAGGGTTTCTTTTTGGCACCGGGATGCTGGATCGCTTCGCGCGCGACACCGGCAAGGAGCAGACTTTTGCGATTCTTCGGTTTGATCAGGTGACGGGCCGTGCCGTACTCGACCATGCCTGCGTAAAACACACCGTTTTTGCCACCGGCCTTGATGGTGGCGGTGACACGGCCTCGCTGCGA
>JACPVZ010000124.1 GCA_016197305.1 Nitrosomonadales bacterium
GCATCTGGCTGCACGGCACGCCCATCGACACCTATAGCCGTCCGCCGCGCGCCAGCAATGGCTGCGTCGTGCTGGCCAACGAAGACCTGAACCGGCTCGCCCCCTACCTGCAGATCGGCGTCACCCCGGTCATCATCACCAACCAGATGGACTGGAGCGGCGAACAGGACCTGAACGAACGCGAAGCACTGCTGCAGGAGATCGAGCAATGGCGCAAGGACTGGGCCAGCCTGAACACCGAGGCCTACCTCAAGCACTATGCGCGCAGCTTTTCCAGCGACAACCAGAACTACGCCAGCTGGGCGAAACAAAAACAGCAGGTGAACAGCGGGAAGTCCTGGGTCAAGGTCAACCTTACAAACCTCAGCGCCTTCACCTATCCCGAACAACCCAACATGGTCGTCGTGAACTTCGAGCAGGACTACAGCAGCAACAACCTGTCCAACCGGATGAAGAAACGCCAGTACTGGATCAAGCAAAACAACCGCTGGCAAATCGTTTACGAAGGAGCCGCCTGATGATGAAACCCCTGCTTAGCGCGCTGCTGGCACTGCTGCTGTGCTGCGTTTCCCCGCTTTCCCATTCACTTGAAAAAGGCAAGAAAAACACCATGGTCAAACTGCATACCAATCACGGCACCATCACGCTGCAACTGGACGCCGAAAAGGCGCCCAACACCGTACAAAACTTCCTCGACTATGTGAACGCCGGATTCTACGAGAACACCATCTTCCACCGCGTGATCAACGGCTTCATGATCCAGGGCGGCGGCTTCGAACCCGGCCTGAAACAGAAGAAGACCAACGCCCCGATCCAGAACGAGGCCGCCAACGGGCTGCAGAACGACAAATACACGATCGCGATGGCGCGCACCAACGACCCGCATTCCGCGACCGCGCAGTTCTTCATCAACGTCAAGGACAACGGTTTCCTGAACTACAGCGCCCCCAATGCCCAGGGCTACGGCTACTGCGTATTCGGCAAGGTGATCGAAGGCACCGATGTGGTCGACTCGATCCGCAAGGTGGACACCGGAAGCCGCTCCGGATTCCAGGATGTGCCGCTGCAAGACGTGATCATCACCAAGGCGGAAGTCGTCAAGTAATCCAAAAACGGCGCGTCAAGCGCCGTTTTGCTTTATGCCCCATTCCCTGTTCATCTCCGACCTGCACCTGAGCGCCGAGCAGCCGCACAGCATGGCGGCATTCCGCCAGTTCATCGCCACCCAGGCGCCACAAGCCGAAGCGCTGTATATCCTCGGCGACCTGTTCGAATACTGGGCCGGCGACGACGACCTCGACGACCCCTGCCATGCGCAGATCATAGGTGATCTGGGCAGCCTCGCCGCGCACGGCACCCGGCTCTACCTGCTGCACGGCAACCGCGACCTGCTGATGGGCACAACACTGGCGCAGGCCTGCCACGCCACGCTGCTGCAGGACCCGACACTGATCGACCTGTACGGCACGCCGACGCTGCTCAGCCACGGCGACACGCTGTGCACCGACGACACCGAGTACCAGCACTATCGTGCCCAAGTGCATGACCCCGGCTTCCAGCAACAGTTTCTCGCCAAGCCGCTGCAAGAACGCAAGGCCTACATCGAGCAGTTGCGCACACGCAGCCGGCATGAAAAGCGCGGCAAGGACGACGCGATCATGGACGTGAACGACGACGCGGTCGCCGCGCTGCTGCGCGAATATCGCTACCCGCGCCTGATCCACGGCCACACCCATCGCCCGAACCGCCACGAACACCGGGTGGACGGACACCGCTGCGAACGCTGGGTACTGGGCGACTGGGAACGCAACGTGAATGCGCTGCGCTGTGACGCTAGCGGAATCGACTGGGAAACCCTACCCGCATAGCTGCCCGCTTGGTCACTGGTCACCATGACCGACTGGACTCGACACCAAGCTACCCTTCGGTAAGAGTGATATGAGCATTGGGGTTAAGTGCCTTGATGGCGAGGTAGTAATCTGCAGCTTGTTTGAGTTGGTCGGATACGATGCCCATCAATAGAGAAACTCCGTTTACACAAAATTCGGGACACCCTCTCACTCCGCCATAATGCCGGTTGTTGCTCTCGTGGAAATACGCTAGAGTCTCCCGACATAGTCGCAGAGCTTCATCGCAAGTGTAGCCCGCTGTTGTCTTTAACCGAGAACAGGAGACGAATCATGAATTGCTCTTTCAAGTTGCCCCGCCTTAGCATGCTGCCACTGCTTGCCTTGTTCATCGCCACACCCGCCGCCGCCGAGCGTCCAGTCTGGGTCGACAATGCGCAGGAAAACAAGCATCAGAAGAAGAATGCCGAGCGCCACAAGAATCGCCAGGAAGAGAACCGCCCAGGATCAGGGCAGGTGTATTTTGACGATGCCAATCGCCGCATCATCAACGATTATTACGGTGCAAAATTCCGCACCGGGAAATGTCCTCCCGGCTTGGCCAAGAAAAACAACGGCTGCTTGCCACCCGGCCAAGCCAAGAAATGGGCTGTCGGTCAACCGCTTCCGTCAGACCTGAGACGCTACAACCTGCCGAAGGATTTGCTGGTTCGCCTGCCTGCCCCTCCCAGCGGACATCGCTACGTGCGCGTCGCTTCCGACATCCTGCTCATCGCGGTAGGCACCAGCCTGATAGTAGACGCGATCGAGGATATTGGCGGGCAGTTCTAAAACATCGAATCAATGGGAATCTCTGCGCATTGGGTAAATACACAACCTGACCAGCGAAATCCCATCGTCAAACAAGTCCTCACTGCGCTTTCGCTCGCTTGGGTGATTTACGCTCAGCAGCTTTGCTGTGTTTTTTCCCGGCGGCAGCCGGTGCCGCAGCATTCAGCACATTGATTGCCTCGACAGAGACGATGTTTTCGGGTTCGTAATTTTTCTTTGCCAGAATTTCAGTCTGCAACTCCATGAATGCCCTGCTGGTCCGTGCATAATTTTGCGCAGCCGCCTCCAGCACCTTGAATTGCGCCGCATCGGGGTTTTTAGAATCATTCACGGCGGCATTGAGCCGATGCCATTCGCTGTAGGACTTGGCAACCGCGTCCTTCTTGACAGCCAACTCTCGACGCCTGTCACCCGCGAGCGAGAGCACGCGATCATATTTCTTGGCGGTCGCCGCATGCGTCCTCTCGATATTTTCATGGATTGCCTTCCTCAGTCCCTGCTCAGAAGAGAGCGGATCGGCAAAAGCGGCAACCGAAAGAAGCAACGAACATCCTGCGATGGAAATGATTTTATATTTGTTCATCCTGCCTTCCCCCGGCATCCGGTTATTCCAAGAAGCACACGCTGAAAGCCAGCTTCAGTTTTTTACCCATCAACGATCACTCGCCGACGAAACGGTAACAGTTCTTGCCGCTGTGCTTGGCCAGATACATGGCGGCATCGGAGATTTTCACCAGCTGCTCAGCCGTTTCTCCATCGTCCGGATAGAGCGCGACGCCGATGCTGACGCTGACCGAGCAATCCTTGCCGTTCAGCACAAACGGCTGGGCAATCGTCTCGACGATTTTCTTGACCACCCGGTCCTTGCTCTTGTTTTTCTTCACGTTGCACAGGATCACCGTAAATTCGTCTCCCCCCATGCGCGCCACCGTATCGGAGTTCCGGACACACGACATGATGCGTTTCGCCGATTCACGCAGCAATGCGTCGCCGGAATCGTGACCGAAGGTATCGTTGACATTCTTGAAGCCGTCGAGATCGAGATACAGCACCGCAAACAACTCCTGCTCGCGGCGCGCCCTGGTGATGGCCTGGTTGAGCCTGTCATAGAACAGGATACGATTGGGAAGCGTGGTGAGCGCATCGTGGTGGGCAAGATGCGCGAGCTGCTCGTTGGTGTGCTTCAGCCGGGTCAGCAATTTCCAGATAAAGCGTGCCTGAAAACCGCCGATCACATTCCCATTGCCCAGTTGGGATTCGACATAAGTCGTGACGCCCTCATTGCCGGTGAGGTTGAAAGCGAGGCAGGGCTTGCTCGCCTCGACGGCTTCGGCCAGGTCGGAAAAAGCACGAATATTGTTTTTCTTTGCGATTGCCAGTGCCGGCGCTTCCGGATCGGCGTCGATAATGCCGACGATTTCGATCAATGGATCGTCGAGAAACAGGTCGAGCATCGCGGTGCCGCCACGCCCTGCGCCGACGACGAGTATTCGCTGCACTCCCTGGACCGCCTGGGATTTCCCCTTCATCACATCTCTCCCTGAAATGATTTTTTTTTGCGATGCTGTTTTGTGATGTTTTTTGGTGCCCGCTTGGGATTGTAACGCCTTCCCAAGCATGAACGCTATGGCGCTGTACGCCAGGCAGCTTGCTCACGCCATCGAAGTCCGCTACTTTTTCTGGCCCACGCACAGGCTTGCACAGGGCACGCCATCGTGATTGCCATCCAGCGTCTTCACCCCGCAACGCGTCAGATAAAAATGCGCCTCGTCGCAAGAACTCATCTGCGCGCAACGGCGCTTCTTGCCGCATTCCATGTCGTACCACTGGGTGGGCGATACATGCCTGGTCGCGGCATGTCGCTTGACCGGTTCCGACCCAATTGGCTCCGATTTGACCGACGGATGCAGTCTGCGCCACTGCCACGGCGCCTGCGGGCTGGCCTGCGACCACAGGCCACGCCGCGCTTGCTGCGCTGCGCTTTGCAGGCGGATATAGGTCTTGTCTGAATGATAATGCGAATATTCCCAGGCCATGCCGCGTTGCACCTGTTCCTGGTTGACGTTCAATCCATCCACGCTGAGCTGCGCAACGATACGGCCATATTGGTCGACCGCCTGACTGTCGACCTGCACCTGCTTCCTGCCGACCATCTCCTGCAGAGAAGCGCGCGATTGCGCGCCGAAGGGCTGGTCTTTTTGCGAGTTGGGCGGCATACCGCCCAGCCCTGCGTGCCCCACTTCCGGTGCATCGATGTTCGCCAAGCGGACCTTGATTTTTTGCTGCCCCCGCAACACCAGTACCGTGTCGCCATCCAGCACCGCGATGACCCTGGCATTGAAGCGCTCGGCCTGTGCCAGCAGCGGAATGCAGCACAACATCACCAAACACCTGGCAACCGTCTTTCGGTTGCCGAGTGGGATGGCTACAAGTAGCGGCTTAGACGCAGCTGCTTCGCGCCTTAGTCCAATACTGAACAGTTCCATCAGTCGTTTCACCAGCGCGAGCAGCGTCTTCACATCAGCAGGCTTTTGATCAGCGCCATGCACAACAGCGCATAGCCTGTCGCGACCAGGTCGTCGAACATCACGCCCAGCCCGCCGTGCCAGGTGCTGTCGAAATAACGGATCGGCGGAGGTTTGACGATATCAAAGAAACGGAACAGCATGAAGGCCAGCAACGACCATTGCCAGCCGGGCGGCGTGAAGAACAGCACCAGCACGAAGGCGACGATCTCGTCCCACACCATGCCGCCGTAATCCGCCACACCCAGCGCCTTGCCGGTGATGTCGCACACCCATACGCCGATTGCGAACGACCAGATCAGCACCAGGATGAACAGCGCATCGGACAGCCGCGGCGCGAGATACCAGTACATCGGGAAACCGACCAGCGTGCCGAACGTGCCGGGCGCCTTGCGCGCCAAGCCGCTGCCGAAACCGAACGACAGGAAATGCGCCGGATGGCTGAACAGAAAACGCCAGTCAGGCTGAACCTTTAATTCGTGAAAGTGCGGTTCGTCAGCGGAAATGGTCATAGCCGGTGGCCTCGACATGGATGGTTTCACC
>JACPVZ010000125.1 GCA_016197305.1 Nitrosomonadales bacterium
GCTGGACAGGATCGCCACGCGCGGACGGCGGTACACCGCCACTTGCGCGCACTTCACCATCGCCAGCATGCCCAGCACCCCCGGCGTGATCTCCACGCCGGCATCGAACAGCACCGCGCCGTTGCGCAGATTCTCCCCGCGGCGGCGTATGTCCGCGCCCCGCAAAGCCGGCTGGTCGATCTGTACAGACCCGATGCTCACTGCCTGTGTGTCCTCGATCCGGATCACCGCGTCTGCACCCTGCGGGATGGGCGCACCGGTCATGATGCGCGCGCACTGTCCCGGCGCCAGGGTCAGCGTGGGCATCGCACCCGCCCTGATGTCCTCGACCACCGCCAGATTAACCGGAATGCGGTGCAGATCGGCGACGCGCACCGCATAGCCATCCATCGCCGACACGTCATAGGGAGGATGGTCGCGGTTGGAGTTGACCGGCTCGGCCAGCACCCTGCCCAGCGCCTGGGTCAGCGCTACGGTTTCACTGCCCGAGCTTGCGCAGTGTTCCAGGATGCAGCGTTGCGCATCACCCAGCGAAAGATATTCCATGTCTTATTCCAATCCCCGGGCTCGCACCACATCCTGCGGCGTATCCAGATCGAAAAAACTGCGCAACTGCGGGTCAGACTTCAGCAGCTCGCCCTCTTCCACGTAACACACCTGTAACTGCTTCAATGCGCCGAGCAGGCTCTTGTCGCCCAGCGCCAGACTGGCGCGCATGACCGCGACGCCGCTGGCAGCATAGAATGCCGCCAGCGGCTGCAAACAGCCATCCACCACCGGCACCACCGCCTGATACCGACCGCGATGCGCCGCCAGTTTCTCGACCAGCGCAGGCGACACAAAGGGCATGTCACAGCCGACGACAAACGCCCAGGGCGTCGTGATCTGCGCCAGCGTGCTGGCCAGCCCGCTCAACGGTCCGCCATCTGACTGCATATCGCATACCTGCGGCAGATCGATCTCCGGTCTCGGCTGGCGGACGCTGATCAGCGTGACCGCAAACAGCCGCTGCATCGTGTCGATCGCCGCCTGGATCAACGGCTGGCCGGAGAATTCCAGCATGGCCTTGTCCCGGCCCATGCGCCGCGAATCGCCGCCCGCCAGGATGATCGCGGTGCAATCGGCAATCACTTCGGCTCCAGCATGAACCGGACGATGCCGCCGATGTCGTCCAGTGCGAAGTGCGGCAATTGCGGGTAGACCTCGGCCACATCGGTGACCAGCGCGATCAGGCCATCCTCGATCGCACAACGCGGCAACGCGGAACATTCGCGGCGCAGCACTTCGATCTTCGCGCCTGGTACGGAGGAAAAACCTTCCGCCAGCACCATGTCCATCGCGGGGAAATAATGCTGCGCCAGTTGCTGCGGCTCATGCTGCTCGACGCTATCAGCCATCAGGCTGATGCCGGACGGCGTGAGCAACAGGCTCGCGCTGGCGCCCGCCTCCCTGTGCCGCCAGCTGTCCTTGCCCTGCGTATCCAGCGCATGGTGGCTGTGCTTGATCGTCGCGACGCGCAATCCCCTGCCGGTCAGTTCGTGCAACAGTTTTTCGATCAGCGTGGTCTTGCCCGAACCGGAATGCCCGGCGAATGCGAATACCTTAGGCATAGTCAAAAGCCCGTTTGAAACAGGCTCGCTCCTGCAGGCGTGCGGCCGTAGATTTTTCGGGAGATGGAAAGATATGCCGGAAGAGTGCATGTTCAAGGATGCGGTGTGACCCACGCATCACCCTGCGGAGTGATTTCCTTCTTCCAGATCGGCACACGCTGCTTCAGTTCGTCAATCAGCCAGTGGCAGGCCTCCAGCGCAGGCGCACGATGCTCGGCACCGGTCGCGATCAACACGATCTGCTCGCCCGCTCCTACGCTGCCCACCCTGTGCACGAGGCGCGTATCCAGCAGCGAAAATTTCTCGATGGCCTCGTCGCGCAACCTGTTCATCTCGGCCAGCGCCATGCTGCCATAGGCATCGAAGCTGATCCGGCTTACCTCCCTGCCCTCGGAAAAATCCCGCGCGCAACCGATGAACGTGGCGATGCCGCCGATGCGCTGCGAACCGGCGCGCAACGCGGCCAATTCGTCATCGCTTGAAAAGTCTTCGATCTGAATCCGCACCGGTCCCAGCATGCTAGCCCCCCGAGAACTTAGCCATGAATGCGATCTCATCGCCGTCGCTCAGCCCCAGCTGCATATCCTTGGTCTGCAGGCTGTTGACCGCGATGAAGCTGACCAGCCTGAACGCCTCTGCATAGCGCGCCTGCAAATGGCTTGCCACATCCATAAGACGCATGCCCGCATGAAACTCCAGCTGCATCTCGCGCACGGCGACTTGCTCCGCGACCGGGCCGAAGAACAGGATGCGTATCATGCGAGCACCTCCGCTGTGCGCAGCCAGCTGCCGCTCTTTCCGCCGTGTTTCTCTTCCAGCTGGATGCACTCGATGCGCATGCCCTTGTCGATCGCCTTGCACATGTCGTACACCGTGAGCAGCGCGATGCCGGCCGCGCACAGCGCCTCCATCTCCACGCCGGTCTGCCCCGCACAACGCACGGTGGCGAACACCTTGAGCGCGACGCAGCCACTCGCATCGGCATCCAGCGTGTCGTCGTAGACGATCTCTACCCCGCTCAGCGGCAGGCTATGGCACATCGGGATCAAATCTGGCGTGCGTTTCGCGGCCATCACCGCCGCCACATCGGCCACGGTCAGCACATCGCCCTTGGCGATCTTCCCGGCCTGGATGCGCGCCAGCGTCTCCGGCCGCATGCGCAGCACGCCGCTGGCAACGGCAGTCCTCCGGGTGATGGATTTTTCTGCAACATCCACCATGCGCGCCCGACCCGCTGCCGAAAAATGGCTCAGCTCATTCATGTTCAGCCCCCTATCGCGATCATCGAGCGCTGATGGCCGCGCGCCTCGAAACGGTATGTGCCGATTTCCTGCTTGCTCGCCGCCGCATTGCGCAACAGGCCGGCGATCTCGCTGTCGCTGCTGCCGCTGCGCATCGCACTGCGCAGATCCACCTCGTTGTCGGCGGGCAGGCAGGGCCGCAGTTTTCCGTCCGACATCAGCCGCAGACGGTCGCAGCCCTCGCAGAAACGATTCGACATAGGCTCGATGAAGCCGACCCGCCCCTGCCCGTCGCGCAGCGGCAGATAACGCGCCGCCGACGAACCCTGGCGCTGCCATGCCGAAACATCGACGCGTGCGATGATTTCCGGCTGTGCCAGCAACTCTGCCATCGGGAAATAGTGCTGCTGCCAGTCCAGTCCTTCGCGCATCGGCATCAGCTCGATGAAGCGCAGCTCCAGCCGTTCGCGTGCACTGAAATCGATCAGCTGTGCGGCCTCCCCGTCGTTGATGCCGCGCAGCAACACCGCATTCAGCCGTATCGGCGCCAGCCCGGCGTCTTGTGCCGCATGGATGCCGCGCAGCACATCGTGCAGATTGCCGCCGGTCAGCCGGGAAAATTTCTGTGCATCCAGCGTGTCCAGGCTGATGTTGACGCGCTGCAACCCGGCCGCGCGCAGCGGCAACGCATATTCGTCGAGCAGCACCGCATTGGTGCTCATCGCCAGATCGCGGATGCCGGGAACCGCGGCGATGCGCGCCACCAGATCGACGATGCCTTTGCGCACCAGCGGCTCGCCGCCGGTCAGGCGTATCTTCTCTACACCCAGACTGGCCGCAATCCGGACCGCACGCTCGATCTCCTCGAAACTGAGCAGATGCTGGCGCGGCGCGGCATGATAATCGTCTCCGGACGGGCGGCAATAGTCGCAGCGCAGATTGCAGCGATCCACCACCGAGATGCGCAAATAGCCGATCTTGCGCCCATGACCGTCGGCCACCGGTGCTGGCATGGCGTGGCGCTGGAACTTGACTGGGTAGATGTTCATGCGCACTGTTCCCCTGCATGTTTTTCCAGGATGCGGCGGATTTCCGGCACGCATGATCCGCAATTTGTGCCGGCCTTCAGGCAGGCGCCGACCGCCTCGACGCTGCCCAGGCCCTGTGTCTGTATCGCGTTGGCGATGGTCTTGGCACCCACACTGAAACAGGCGCACACGATGCGTCCGGTGTCCGACACCGCCCCCAGCGGCGGACGCGCGGACAGCAATCCGGCCAATTCTGCGGGCTGCAGAATCGCCTGCCCGAACAGGCTGCTCAGCCATTCACGCTCCGGCAGACGCTGATCCGGCGCCAGGAAGAACACCGCTTCCAGCCGGCCATCCTGCAGACAGGCGGCACGGTAGCGACCCATCGCCGCATCGCGGTATTCGATCCATTCGCCAGCGTCGTTTTCCGCGCCTTGCACCCAGTCGCGCCACTCGCCCGGCAGCATTTCACCGGCGATCTCGTGGCGCCAGTAACCGGTGCCGCGCGAGCAGGCGCAATAGCTGGTGTCCGGCAGCTCAAGACGCTTGCGGCTCAGCACGAAGCCCTGCCAGGCCGGCCGATAAGGTGCGACCCGCACCGGCGTGTGCTTGGATTCGGGCTGGCCGGAGATCGGGTCGGTGATAGGCGCGACCAGCGCATCCACCCGGGCCGCTTTGGCAAAGGCATCGTTCCAGTGCATCGGCACGAATACCGAACCGGGACGCTGGTCGTCGCTGACCTGCACCCTTGCCAGCATGCTGCCGTGGCGGCTGGTCAGCCTCGCCAACCCGCCATCCTGAAGGCGATAGCGCTGCGCATCCTCCGCCTGTACCTGCACGTAGGGTTCATACGAATGCGCGCTCAGGCGCGGCACCTTGCCGGTGCGGGTCATGGTGTGCCACTGATCGCGGATGCGTCCGGTGTTCAGCACCAGCGGGAAATCGCTATCCGTAACCACCGCAGGCAGACGCGGCGCGACCGCAATCATCCGCGCCTTGCCGTTCGGCGTATAGAACTGGCCATCGGCGAACAGGCGCTGGGTGCCCTGCGGAGATGCGCTGTTCACCGGCCATTGCACCGGCTGCAATGCCTCGTATTCGGCATCGCTCAATGCGGCCAACGCGCCGATGTCGAAAGCGCGCTGACCGCCACTCCTGAAATCAGGCACGTTTTCGAAACCGGACAGCCGCGCATGCTCGCGGAATATCTGCGCGGGCTTGGTATAGTCAAACGCCTCGGCATAGCCCATGCGCTGCGCCACCTGGCTGATGATCCACCAGTCCGGCCTGGCTTCGCCCGCGGCCGGCAGCAGCGCGCGCTGCCGCGAGATGCGCCGCTCGGAATTGGTCACGGTGCCGTCCTTCTCACCCCAGCCCGCAGCAGGCAACAGGATGTCGGCGCAGGCCGTAGTGTCGGTGTGCCGCACGCAATCGGACACCACCACCAGTTCGCATGCCATCAACGCGGCGCGCACCTTGTCCGCATCCGGCAGGCTGACCGCCGGATTGGTGCCGATGATCCACACTGCCTTGATCCTGCCAGATCCTATCGCCTGGAACATGTCCACGGCTTTCAGCCCCGGCTGCCGTGCGATGTTGGGCGCATTCCAGAAGCGCTTGACCAGCTCGATGTTCTCCGCATCGGAAAAATCCATGTGCGCCGCCAGCTGGTTGGCCAGGCCGCCGACCTCGCGTCCGCCCATCGCATTCGGCTGGCCGGTCACCGAGAACGGCCCCATGCCGGGCTTGCCGATACGCCCCGTGGCCAGGTGCACGTTGATGATCGCGTTGGCCTTGTCCACGCCGCTGGAAGACTGGTTGATGCCCTGCGAGAAGATCGTCACGGTGCGTTCGGTACGTGCGAACATCCGGAAGAATTCGCCGACCTGAGATTCCGGGACACCGCACACCTGCGCGACTTTGGGTATCGAGCCGACCGCGCGCGCCGCCTCGAATGCGGTGGCAAAGCCTTCCACATGCTGCTCGACATAAGACAGGGCCAGCGCATCTTCGCGGCGCAGGTGATGCAGCAGACCGTTGAACAGATAAGCGTCCGCACCGGGCGCGATGGCCAGATGCAGGTCGGCAATGTCGCAGGTCGCGGTGCGGCGCGGGTCGACCACCACCACCTGCATATCCGGGCGGGATTTTTTTGCGGCCGCCAGACGCTGGTAGAGCACCGGGTGCGCCCAGGCATAATTGGAGCCGACGATCACCACCAGGTCGGCTTGCTCGATGTCTTCGTAGCATACCGGCACCGCATCCGCACCGAAGGCGCGCTTGTGCGCGGCCACCGCGGTGGACATGCACAGCCGCGAGTTGGTGTCGATATTGGCGCTGCCGATAAAGCCCTTCATCAGTTTGTTCGCGACGTAATAGTCCTCGGTCAATATCTGCCCCGACACATAGAACGCGACCGCGTCGGGCCCGTACGCGGCGACGATCTGGCTGAAGCCGTCGGCGACCCGCTCCAGCGCCTCATCCCATGAGGTGCGCTGGCCATCGACCAGCGGATGCAGCAGCCGTCCGTCGTGTTCCAGCGTCTCGGCCAGCGCAGAACCCTTGGAGCACAGCCGGCCGAAGTTGGCCGGATGCCACGGGTCGCCGACCAGCTGGATGCCCGCCGCGTCCTGATTCACCGCGACCCCGCAGCCCACGCCGCAATAAGGACAGGTGCTGCGTAGCGGCTGGCTGGAGTCCAGTAGCTGCATGCCTAAGCCTTGACCTCGAGGAACAACACGCCATGCGCCACGCGCACTTCATGCCGGTGCGCGCAGCCGACGTCCGGCGCGACGGCCTCGCCGCTCTCCAGCGAGATCACCCAGCTGTGCAGCGGACAGGTGACGCGCTTGCCATGCACGATGCCCTGCGACAGCGGGCCGCCCTTGTGCGGGCAACGGTTGTCCAGCGCGAACACCTGATCGTCCACGCTGCGGAACAGCGCGATCTCGCCCTTGGCGGTATTGACCACCCGCGATCCCTGGCGCGGGATGTCTTCCAGATTGCCGATTTGTGTCCAGTTCATTTTGCCCATCTCACTTTCGTAAGGGCGTATGACATACGCCCGTATCTCGTCCACAAAAGGCGTATTGCCATACGCCGCTACAGTATTCATGCGATTTCCGCCAAGGCTGCATATTCATGCGCATCCTTGCCTTCGGCGCGCTCTTTCCACGGATCGTCCTGCGAATATTTTTGCGATTCGAGGAAGCGCGCATACAGGTCGGCGCGGCCTGCCGCATCCTCGACCACGCGTTGTTTCACATATGCCAGACCGACGCGCTCTATCCACGGTGCGGTGCGATCTAGGTAGTGCGCCTCTTCGCGGTACAGCTGCATGAACGCGCCGCAGTATTCCAGCACCTCTTCCTCGGTCGCGACCTTGCACAGGAAATCGGTGACGCGCACCTTGATGCCGCCGTTGCCGCCGACATGGATCTCGTAGCCGGACTCCACGCACCCCACGCCGAAGTCCTGGATCGTGGCCTCGGCGCAATTGCGCGGACAGCCGGACACTGCGATCTTGAATTTGTGCGGCGTCCAGGAACCCCAGGTCATCTTCTCGACCTTGATGCCCAGCCCGGTGGAATCCTGCGTGCCGAAGCGGCACCATTCCGAACCGACGCAGGTTTTCACAGTGCGCAGCGATTTTCCGTAGGCACGGCCGGAGACAAAGCCTGCGTTCACCAGGTCGCCCCACATCCCGGGCAGGTCTTCCTTGGTCACACCGAGCAGGTCGATGCGCTGGCCGCCGGTGATCTTCACGGTCGGAACTTTATATTTTTCGGCGATGTCGGCTATCGAGCGCAATTCGGACGGCGAGGTGACCCCGCCCCAGATGCGCGGCACCACCGAGTAGGTTCCATCCTTCTGGATGTTGGCGTGCACCCGTTCGTTGATGAAGCGCGAGCGGTTGTCGTCCTGATACACGCCGGGCCAAGCGGACAACAGGTAATAGTTCAAGGCAGGACGGCAGGAATGGCAGCCGTCCTGCGTCTTCCAGCTCAATGTCGCCATCAGCTCGGGCATGGATTTCAGTTTCTGTTTGGCTATCGCCTCGCGGACTTCCTCGTGGGTCAGCTCAGTACATGGGCACATCGCCTTCTTGCTCTGCTTGGTCGAGTAATCCCCGCCCACGGTGTTGGCCAGTATCGATTCGACCAGACCGGTGCAGGAGCCGCAGGAACTGGACGCCTTGGTATGCGCGCGCACCTCTTCCAGCGTGAACAGCTTCTTGTCCAGGATGGTCTTGACGATAGTGCCCTTGCATACGCCGTTGCAGCCGCAGACCTCGGTGCTGTCCGGCATGTTCGCCACGCTGGCCGCGCCGCCGCGACCCGAGTCGCCCAGATGCGCCTGGCCGAACAGGATGTGCTCGCGCATCTCGGTGATGTCGGTGCCGTCGCGCAGCATCTGGAAATACCACGGCCCGTCCACGGTATCGCCGTACATCACCGCGCCGCGCAATTTGTTGTCGCGCAGCACCAGCTTCTTGTACACGCCGCGCGCCGCATCCTGCAGCAGCAGCTCTTCATCTTCCGGGCCGGGGTTGAAGTCCCCGGCCGAGAACAGGTCGATGCCGGTCACCTTGAGTTTGGTCGAGACCGACGAGCCCTCGTAGCGCATCCGGCCGTATTCGGCCAGATGGTTGGCCGCGACCTTGGCCTGTTCGAACAGCGGCGCGACCAGGCCATAGGTCTGCTTGCGATGCTGCACGCATTCGCCGACCGAATAGACCTTCGGATCGTAGGTCTGCATCGTGTCGTTGACGACGATGCCGCGCTCGCAATGGATGCCTGCGGACTTCGCCAGCTCGATGTTCGGGCGTATGCCCGCGGCCATGATCACCAGATCGGCAGGTATCTCCTCGCCGTCCTTGAAACGCAGCCCGGTTATCCTGTGCTCGCCTCCAATATCATCACCAAGTATCGCCTCGGTCTGGCGCGACAGATAGAACTTCAGTCCGCGCTTTTCAAGTTCCCGCTTCAACAACCCGCCGCCGACCTGATCCAGCTGGCGCTCCATCGGCCAGTCGCACAGGTGCACCACCGACACTTCCATGCCTTGCAGCGACAAGCCGTTCGCCGCTTCCAGCCCGAGCAGCCCGCCTCCGATGACCACCGCGCGCTTTTTCGGCTTGGTTTTATCCCGGGCAGCAGCCAGCATCTTCTCGACATCGTCTATGCTGCGGTAAGCCAGCACGCCCGGCAGATCGATGCCCGGAACAGGCAGCATGATCGGATTGGAGCCGGTCGCGATCAGCAGCCGGTCATAGGGCACCGACACCCCATCTTCGGTCTCAACCACACAGCGCTGCCTGTCGATTTTTGTGACAGTTTTTCCGGCATGCAGCGTGATGTTGTTTTCCTCGTACCAGCTCCAGTCGTTCAGCACGGTGTCCTGAAACTTCATCTCGCCGGACAAGATCGGCGACAGCAGGATACGGTTGTAGTTGGGCTGCGGCTCCGCACCGAACACGGTGATCTCGTATTCGTCGGGCGACATCTTGAGCAACTCTTCTATCGTGCGGATACCCGCCATCCCGTTACCGATCACCACCAATCTGGTTTTTTTGTTGCTCATCGTTCCATCCTCGCATTAGGTTTGTTGCTACTCAGCAGACCGGCAGGCTTGCCAGCCATACTCAGCAAGTCCTGTGCCAATGCGAATTAACAGCCATTACGGGGATGGAGGAACAGGCGAGCGCATCTATTTAGTGCGTCGCACGATGTTGCAGTGCATGCCGCGACCAACTATGGTGCGTGACTGCATGATGACAAATTCATCTCCAGCCTGACGCAAAAAACGATCATCGCTACCATGAATGACGCCGCCATTCCCGGCAGCGCGGGAATGGCAGTCTGCAGGCAAGGCCGTGCTTATGCTTCGAAGATGGATTTTTTCGAGGAGATGCGGATTTCGTCGCCCGCCCTGATGGTGTCGCGCGGCCCCGCATCCAGCCCGTTCACCGCATACATTGCGTGGCTGGCATCCAATTCATCCACCCACCGGCCGCCCCGTACGCGCAAGCGGTCCATCACCTGGTCCAGCGTACAAATTCCGCCGGGTATCGCCATGCGTTCCGAGGTCATCATCAAAAAATCACTGGTGCGGCCAAAGTACATGATCGCGACTTCATGCCTGCCCTCAAGAGCAGCAGCGCGAAATGGAAAAAATAATTGATTCATCCGGCCAAGCAGATTACTTAAGCCGGCAAGATATTTATTAAATGCCCGTTCGTACTGATAACCAGCGAATTGGCTTTCGTCTTTTGAAAGCCTAGTCGAATGGCTAGTAGTTACATCAGCCTGTTGAAGTACAAGACGCCGCACCAACTCGCGCACAGCAGCCATGCACGAACCATCGGGTTCGACAATGTCGCGGCAGGAACGAATCTCTTGCATGGCTCACCTCACGTCTAAGTAACGTTAAGGTTTAGCAATAGCCATGCCACGCGCGCAGCCACTTAAAATCAGCCAGTTAGCTGCGGCATGAGCAGTACGAGGCGAGTTGGCGGTGCATGCACCCGGCGTGGCGCATGCAATTGGTGCATCCGAACGATTTTTCTGTATGCGTTTTTTCGGGGCGGCTACGAAACCACCAGCAGGTAGAGCATCGCCAGGTTGGCCAGCAGCGAACATATCGCGATCCACCGCCAGAATTGCAGCGGGTCTCGCCCCATCAGCGGCGTGGGCCGTGGCGGCAGGATGGGCCTGCGTTCCCCGACTTCCAGCGCATGCAACATTTCCTCGGCGGTTTCGAAGCGCAACGCGGGGTCGTATGCGACGGCCTTGAGCACGATGTTTTCCAGCCATTGCGGGATGTCGGGGCGATAACGCGTCGGTGGCACGGGATCGCCGAAGCGCGGATGCTGGAACGGCTCCACTTCGCCGTAGGGATAGCGTCGTGTCAGCAGGTGATAGAGCGTCACACCGGCGGCGTAGAGGTCGCTCTGCATATTGGCGGTTGCGCCACTGAATAATTCCGGGGCCATGAAGCTCGGCGTGCCGGGATTGCCGGTGGCCTGCGCGCCGCCGGTGACCGCGCTGATTGCCACACCTAGGTCGAGGATGCGCAGCTTGCCGTCGTCGCCCTGGTGCAGATTGGCCGGTTTGATGTCGCGGTGCACGATGTTCAGGCGATGCAATGCCCCCAGGCCTTTCGCCAGACGCAGGCCGATGTTGCCGACATCGGCGGCGGTGAAGTGCTGGCCGCTATCCAGCTTCTGTTGCAGCGTCGCACCGGGATGCCAGCTCATCACGTAATAGAGGCAGCTGCGCCGCCCCGCCGGGATGGGCAGCACCTGCGGGAAATAATGGGCGACCACGCGTTTGCCCAGCCACTCCTCATTGAGCAATCCGTTGTAGCTTTCCACATCGTCGGCGAGCAGCGGCTGCAGGGTCTTGAGCACGCATACCTGACCGTTATGCAGGTTTCTGACGCGGTAGATCAGGCTGGCGCGGGATTCATACAGTAGCTCGATCACCTCGAAATCATCCAGCTGCTCGCCGGGTTTGAGGCGCGGAGGCAACCCCTGGCGTCTTGCTTCGGCCAGCAGGTCGGAGAGATTCTCTTCGCCGATCTGTTCGATGCGCACCACCAGTGCGGTGGCATTGTCCTGGCTGCCCGCCGCCAGCGCGCGCTTGACCAGATCATCCGCGGCCATCTGCGGACTATGGTAGAGCTGCACGATCTCGTGTACCCCCTGCTGTCCCAGGCGTTCCCATACGCCGTCGCTCATCAGCGCGAACACATCCCCGGCCTGTATCTCGCCCTCGGCATAATCCACCAGCAGCTGCTGATCCAGGCCGATGGCGCGCTTGAGCACATGGCGCATATCCGGCCTGTCCCACACATGGTCGTTGGTGAGCTGTTTCAGCTCGCCGTTGCGCAGCAGGTAGATGCGGCTGTCGCCGACATGCGCCGAGGTGTAATGTCTGCCGCGCAGCACCAGCAGCGACAGCGTGGTCGCCATGCCGGACATCGCATGATGGCTGCTCGACTGGGAGATGACCCAGCGATTGAGCGCGGTCAGCACCTTGTCCAACGCGGTGCTCACCCCGAGTGTTTCGGGCGTCGCGTAGTAATCGGACAGCACGCCGCGCACGGTCATCTCCGCGGCTTCGCGGCCGCCGGCATTGCCGCCGACACCGTCCGCCACCGCGAGCAACATGCCCTTGGTGGCGAGCTGCTCGTCGGTCGGCGTGACCACGCCGAAAAAATCCTCGTTACGCTCGCGCAGGCCGGTCTCGCTGGCCTGGCCTATGTTGACTTTAAGTGACATGGAACCAGTCTAAACCAGTATGCGATTTCATACCTTCGCCGTGGTCATCGCGGACGAACCCCAGGTGGTTCTCCAGCGGGTCTTGACGCTCATCAGTCCGAGCGAAGCCAGCACCGTCAGGCCGGCAAAGATCAGGAAACCGTACTGATAATTACCGGTCAGCTGTTTGGCATAGCCCAGGCTCGAAGCCAGATAGAAACCGCCTATGCCGCCTGCCATGCCGACCAGTCCGGTCATCACGCCGATTTCCTTGTGGAAACGCTGCGGCACCAGCTGGAACACCGCACCATTACCCGTGCCCAGCGCGAGCATTGCAGCAATGAACACGACCAATGACATCCA
>JACPVZ010000126.1 GCA_016197305.1 Nitrosomonadales bacterium
ACCACCACATGCTTGCCCTTGGCATTGATCGGGTTGCGTCCGTCACCGGCCACCTCCTTGTTCTGCGGAATCAGGAACTCCAGCGCGTAATGCACCCCGGACAACTCGCGGCCGGGCATCGGCAGGTCACGCGGCATCTCCGCGCCGCCCGCCATGATCACCGCATCGAATTTTTTCAGCAGCTGTTCCGGGCTGATGGTCTTCTTGGCGTCGTTGGCGGTTGCCTTGCCCGGCGCATCTTTACCGATAAAAACCGAAGTCTGGAACTCCACGCCTTCGGCCTGCATCTGTGCCATGCGCCAGTCGATCAAACGCTTGTCGAGCTTGAAGTCGGGAATACCGTAACGCAACAGGCCGCCGATGCGGCTGTTCTTCTCGAACACCGTCACGCCATGTCCGGCTCGCGCCAGCTGCTGTGCCGCGGCCAGGCCGGCCGGCCCTGAGCCAACGATCGCAACCTTCTTGCCGGTCTTTTTCGCCGGCGGCTGCGGCACGACCCAGCCGTTCTCGCCGCCCTTGTCGATGATCGCGTGCTCGATCGACTTGATGCCGACCGCGTCATTGTTGATGTTCAGCGTGCAGGCCGCCTCGCAGGGTGCGGGACATACGCGCCCGGTGAACTCGGGGAAGTTGTTGGTGGAGTGCAGCACATCCAGAGCCTCGCGCCAGTTGCCGCGATACACCAGATCGTTCCAGTCGGGGATGATGTTGTTGATCGGGCAGCCGGACGTGCAGAACGGTATGCCGCAATCCATGCAGCGCGCGCCCTGGACCTTGGCCTGGTCATCGCTCAGATGCAGCACGAACTCCTGATAGTTCTTTACCCGTTCAGCAACCGGCAGGCTCGCTTCGCTCAAGCGCTGAAACTCCATGAAACCTGTAGCCTTGCCCATTATGCAACCTCCCCTTGCAGCTTCTTCTCATCCTTGGCGTTTTGTGCGGCCAGCTCCTCCAGCGCACGGCGATATTCGGTCGGCATCACCTTGGTGAACTTGGGCAGGAAAGCCGCCCAGTTATCCAGGATGTGCTGCGCCCGCGGACTGCCGGTGTAGCGCAGATGCTTCTCGATCTGCTCGCGCAGCAGCTTCTCATCGGCCTGGTTGAGGTGATTGAAATGCACCCGGCCATGGGATTCTACTTCGCCGGTCTCGCTGGCTTCGGCTTCCGCCGGAACCGGCTCCAGAGCCACCATGGACAGGTTGCAGCGTTTCTCGAAACTGCCCTCCTCATCCAGCACATAGGCCACGCCGCCGGACATGCCCGCGGCGAAGTTGCGCCCGGTCTCGCCCAGCACGATGACCAGTCCGCCGGTCATATACTCGCAACCATGGTCGCCCAGACCTTCCACCACGGCGATCGCGCCGGAGTTGCGTACCGCGAAGCGCTCGCCGGCGACCCCGCTGAAATAGCATTCGCCTGAGGTCGCGCCATACAGCACGGTGTTGCCGACGATGATGTTTTTGTGCGAGATCAGCCTGGAGTCATCCGGCGGCATGATTGCGATGCGACCGCCGCACAGCCCCTTGCCGACGTAGTCGTTGCCCTCGCCATGCAGCTCGAACGCAATTCCGCGCGCCAGGAAGGCGCCGAAGCTCTGCCCTGCGGTGCCGCTGAACCTGACCTTGATCGTGTCGGCAGGCAGTCCTTCCTGTCCGTAACGTTTGGCCACCTGATGGGATAGCATCGTGCCCACGGTGCGGTTGACGTTGCTAATCTTGCTGGCGATCTGTACAGCACGCCTGTTGTTCAACGCGTCCTGCGCTTGCGCGATCAGGCTGTTGTCCAGCGCCTTGGCCAGTTCATGATCCTGCTCTTCGGTATGACGGCGCGCCACGCTGGCCGATACGGCCGGCTGGTGGAACACCTTGGAGAAGTCCAGCCCTTGGGACTTCCAGTGCGCAATGCCGTGCTTCACATCGAGCAGATCGCTGCGTCCGATCAGGTCGTCGAACTTGCGTATGCCCAGTTTCGCCATGTACTCGCGCACTTCTTCGGCGACGAAGAAGAAATAGTTCACGACGTGTTCAGGCTGACCGGTGAATTTCTTGCGCAACTCCGGATCCTGGGTGGCAACGCCGACCGGGCAGGTGTTGAGATGGCATTTACGCATCATGATGCAGCCTTCCACCACCAGCGGCGCGGTCGCGAAACCGAACTCGTCCGCACCCAGCAACGCGCCGATCAGCACGTCACGGCCGGTCTTGAGCTGGCCGTCCACCTGCAACGCGATGCGGCCACGCAATTGGTTCAATACCAAAGTTTGCTGTGCCTCAGCCAGGCCGAGCTCCCACGGCGTGCCGGCATGCTTGATCGACGAGATCGGCGATGCGCCTGTGCCGCCGTCGAAACCGGAGACTACGATGTGGTCGGCCTTGGCTTTGGACACACCTGCAGCCACGGTACCCACGCCGACTTCGGACACCAGCTTGACCGAGATCGACGCAGATGGATTGGCATTCTTCAGGTCGTGTATCAACTGCGCCAAGTCTTCGATCGAATAGATGTCGTGGTGCGGCGGCGGCGAAATCAGCCCCACGCCGGGCACCGAGAAACGCAGCTTGGCGATGTATTCGGAAACCTTGTGGCCGGGCAGCTGACCGCCCTCGCCAGGCTTGGCGCCCTGCGCCATCTTGATCTGGATCTGGTCGGCGCTGGCAAGGTATTCCGCGGTGACACCGAAACGTCCCGAGGCTACCTGCTTGATCTTGGAGCGCAACGAATCGCCTGCCTTCAGCTCGCGATCACTCTCGATGCGGTTCTTGCCGATGATGTCGGACAGCATCTCGCCGCCCTTGAAGGTCTTGAAGCGCGCCGCATCTTCGCCGCCCTCGCCGGTGTTGGATTTTCCGCCGATGCGGTTCATCGCGATCGCCAGCGTGGTATGCGCCTCGGTGGAAATCGAGCCCAGCGACATCGCGCCGGTGGCGAAACGCTTGACGATCTCCTTGGCCGGCTCAACTTCATCCAGCGGCACGGCCGGGCCCGCGGGCTTGAGATCGAACAGTCCGCGCAGCGTCTTCAGTTTGGTGCTCTGCTCGTTGATCAGCTTGGCGTATTCCTTGTACGTCGCGGCATTGTTGGTACGCGTGGCGTTCTGCAGCTTCGCAATCGAGTCCGGCGTCCACATATGCTCCTCACCGCGGACGCGGTAGGCGTATTCCCCGCCGGCCTCGAGCGCATTGGCCAGCACCGGGTCATTGCCGAACGCACTGTGGTGGGTGCGCACCGTCTCTTCGGCGACTTCGCGCAAACCTATGCCTTCGATCTGGGTCGCCGTGCCGGTGAAATATTCGGCGACGAATTCGGCGTTCAGCCCGATCGCCTCGAAAATCTGCGCGCCACAATAGGACTGGTAGGTCGAGATGCCCATCTTGGACATCACCTTCATCATGCCCTTGTTGATCGCCTTGATGAAACGCTTCTTCGCATCCTTGGCGCTGACGCCCGTGGGCAGGCTCATCGCCATGATCGTCTCGTAGGCCAGCCATGGGCACACGGCTTCGGCGCCGTAACCCGCGAGCAACGCAAAGTGATGCACCTCGCGCGCCGAGCCGGTGTCGACCACCAGGCCGGTGCTGGTGCGCAAGCCCTCGTGCACCAAGTGCAGGTGTACCCTGGAGCAGGCCACCAGCGCAGGGATCGCGACGCGTTGCGCCGACATCGCGCGATCCGACAGGATCAGCACGTTATAACCCTCTGCCACAGCCTTGTCGGCCGCGGCGCACAGCGCCTTGACCGCCTTCTCGCAACCGGCCGCACCCAGCTTGACCGGATAGGTGATATCCAATACCAGCGAGCGGTATTGGCCCTGGGTAAGCTTGTCGATGTCCTGCAATTTTGCGATGTCATCGTTCGACAACACCGGCTGATGCACTTCCAGGCGCAGCATCGGTTTGGTTTCTTCGATGCCGAGCAGATTGGGTTTGGGGCCGATGAACGAGGTCAGCGACATCACGATCTCTTCGCGTATCGGGTCGATAGGCGGATTGGTCACCTGCGCGAACAGCTGCTGGAAATAGTCATAGAACGAACGGTTCTTGTTGGACAGCACCGCCAGCGCGGCATCCGTACCCATCGAGCCCGTGGCTTCCTCGCCGGCGCTGACCATGGGCGCCAGGATGAATTTCAGGTCTTCCTGGGAATAGCCAAATGCCTGCTGCGCATCCAGCAGCGAGGCGTTCAGCCTGGATTTTCCGGCGACTTCCGGCAGATCGCCGAGGAAGTAGCGGGATTTCTCGACCCACTTGCGGTAAGGCTTGGCGGTTGCCAGCTGAGTCTTCAACTCGGCATCGTCAACGATGCGTCCGGCCTGCATGTCAATCAGGAACATCTTGCCAGGCTGCAAACGCCATTTCTTGACGATCTTGTGTTGCGGAATGTCCAGCACGCCCATCTCGGAGGCCATCAGCACCAGATCGTCGTCGGTGATCAGGTAACGCGCCGGGCGCAGGCCGTTGCGGTCCAGCGTCGCACCTATCATGCGGCCGTCGGTAAAGGCCACCGCGGCGGGGCCGTCCCAGGGCTCCATCAGCGCCGCGTGGTATTCGTAGAAAGCGCGGCGCTCCTCGTCCATCAGCGGATTGCCCGCCCACGCCTCGGGAATCAACAGCATCATCGCGTGCGGCAGCGAATATCCGCCGGCCACCAGCAATTCCAGCGCATTGTCGAAACAGGCAGAGTCAGACTGCCCCTCGACGATCAGCGGCCAGAGCTTTTCCAAGTCTTCGCCGAGCAGCCTGGACGACATCGCCGCGTGACGCGCGGTCATCCAGTTCACGTTGCCGCGCACGGTGTTGATCTCGCCGTTGTGCGCGATCATCCGGAACGGATGCGCCAGGTCCCAGGTCGGGAAGGTGTTGGTCGAGAAGCGCTGGTGTACCAGCGCGAGTGCACTGATCACCCTGCTGTCCTGCAGATCGCGGTAATACTGGCCGACCTGGTCGGCCAGCAACATACCCTTGTAAACGATGGTGCGCCCGGACAGCGAGGAAATGTAGAAGCCCTTGCCCTGCCCCTTCGCCAGCGCCCGCACCGCATGCTCTGCAGTCTTGCGGATCACGAACAGCTTGCGCTCGAATGCATCGGCATCGGCGCAATTTTTGCCGCGGCCGACGAATACCTGGCGCACGACCGGCTCGACTTTTTTGACGCTCTCACCCAGACCGGAGCTGTCCACCGGCACATCGCGCCAGCCCAGCAGCTGCTGCCCCTCGGCCGCGATCTTGTCAGCCAGCGCCTTTTCACAGGCCGCACGCGCGGCCGCATCGCGCGGCAGGAACAGCATGCCTACACCGTAATCTCCGGCGGCAGGCAACTGGATGTTGCCCCAACCCATCTCCTCGCGCAGGAACTGATCGGGAATCTGCAGCAGGATGCCTGCGCCGTCGCCGGCCAGCGGGTCGGCGCCCACCGCACCGCGGTGCGTCAAATTCTCCAGTATCTGCAGGCCCTGGCGCACCATGTCATGGCTTTGTTTACCCTTGATATGGGCGACAAAGCCCACCCCACAGGCATCGCGCTCCTGGCGCGGATCGTACAAACCTTGCTGCATCGGCAAAGAAGAGTTGCTCACTGCGTTCCCCAATATCAAAACTTAAAGCCCAGTCAATAAAGGCAAAAAATGGCGACACACGTCACCACGTCAAACACAAAAGCGAAAGGGCGGGAATCTTACCTTGTCTCAGGCCGATGGGCAACCGCGCCGGACGGCGGGGATCACGGCTATACCGGCACTTCTTCGACCGCAAAAATGCGGCGGTGCTCGCGGATCGCGTAGCGGTCGGTCATCCCGGCCACGTAATCGGCCACCGCCCGCGCCCGATCCGCATCATCACGTGCTTCGCGCTGCTGGAACTGCGGCGGCAACAGGCGTTTGTCGGCCATGAAAATGCCGAACAGCTCGCTGATGATGCGTTGCGCCTTGGCGCTCATGCGCATCACATGGTAGTGGCGGTACAGCTGGGTACGCAGGAAATTTTTCAGGACGCGCTGCTGTTCTGCGATTTCCGTGCTGAACGCAATCAGCGCCGGCGCACTGTACACGTCCTCCAGCGAGACGAGCCGTTGCGCGCCTATATTCCGTTCGCTTTGCCTGATCAGGTCGGACACCAGGGTGTTGATCATCCGCCTGACGGTTTCATGCACCACCCGCCGTTCCGGTAGCGCCGGGTAGGCCGCACGCACCTCGTGTAAATGCGCCGCGACGAGCGGCACCTCGGCAAGCTGCTCGAGCGTGATCAGGCCGGAACGCAGGCCGTCGTCGACATCGTGATTGTTATAGGCAATCTCGTCGGCCAGATTGGCGATCTGCGCCTCCAGAGACGGGCGCTGATCGCGCAGGAAACGCTCGCCCACCTCGCCCAGCTGCGCCGCATTCTCTGCCGAACAGTGCTTGAGGATGCCGGCACGCGTCTCGAAGCACAGATTCAGCCCGTCAAATTCCGCATAGCGTTCCTCCAGCAAATCGACCACGCGCAACGATTGCAGATTGTGCTCGAAACCGCCATACGCCTTCATGCAGGCGTTCAGCGCATCCTGCCCGGCGTGGCCGAATGGCGTATGGCCGAGATCGTGCGCCAGAGAAATCGCCTCGGCCAGATCCTCGTTCAGATGCAACCGCCTCGCGATGGACCGGGCGATCTGCGCCACCTCGATGCTGTGGGTCAGCCGGGTGCGGAACAGGTCGCCCTCGTGATTCACGAACACCTGGGTCTTGTATTCGAGGCGGCGGAATGCACCGGAATGGATGATGCGATCGCGATCGCGCTGGAATTCGCTGCGCCCCTGGGGCGCATCCTCCGCTATGCTCCGCCCCCGGGAATTGCTCGCATTGACCGCATACGGCGCCAGATCATGCATGCACACAGGCCTCCAGTGTCTGTCGCAACAGTGCTGCGGGCACATCCCCGAACACCACGCCGCGCCCGATCTCCTTGAGCAGCACGAAGCGTATCTTGCCACCCTCGACCTTCTTGTCCAGCCCCATCAAATCCAGATACTTGTCCGTGCCCAGATCGGGCGATACCACTGGCAGCCCGGCCGACTCAAACAACCGGCGGATGCGCGCAACATCCTGCGCGCTGATCCAGCCCAGGCGCTGCGACAGGTCTGCCGCCATCACGGTGCCCGCCGCGACCGCCTCGCCATGCAGCCAGCTTCCGTAGCCCATGCCGGACTCGATCGCATGTCCAAAGGTATGGCCCAGATTCAGCAAGGCCCGCTCGCCGCTCTCGCGCTCGTCTGCGGCCACCACTTCGGCCTTGTTCTGGCAGCTGCGCGCGATCGCATATTGCAGCGCGGCTGTATCGCGTGCCAGCAGCTTCTCGATGTTCAGTTCCAACCATTCGAGGAACGGCAGGTCGCGGATCAATCCATATTTGATGACCTCGGCAAGGCCTGCCGCCAGCTCGTTATCCGGCAAGGTATTCAGCGTGTCGGTATCGGCCAGCACCAGCTGCGGCTGATAGAACGCGCCTATCATGTTCTTGCCGAGCGGATGATTGATGCCGGTCTTGCCGCCCACCGACGAATCCACCTGCGCCAGCAAGGTGGTCGGGATCTGGATGAACGGCACACCGCGCAGGTAGGTTGCCGCCGCATAACCCGTCATGTCGCCGACCACACCGCCACCGAGCGCAATCAACGGTGTGCTGCGTTCGCAACGGTTGGTCAGCAATCCGTCATAGATCAGATTCAGCGTGTCGGCCGTTTTATATGCCTCGCCATCCGGCAAGATGATGCTGACGCTGTCGACACCCATGCTCTGCAGCGTGTATTGCAACTTCTCCAGATACAACGGTGCAACCGTGGTATTGCTGACGATCGCCACACGCTTGCGCGGTATGTGCGCACGCAACAAGTCCGCCTGTCCCAACAAACCGCTGCCGATATATATCGGATAACTGCGCTCGCCCAATCCTACTGTCAGTGTCTGCATGATTTCCGTTCTTATTGCCCGCCCTTCCTGAAGGCGGTGATTTCCTCGACCAGTTGCAGCATCAAGGCATGCACGCTCTGCTTGCCGGTGTTGACGACGATGTCCGCCACCTGCAGATACAGCGGATCGCGTTGTGAGTACAGCTCGGTCAGCTTGGCGTAGGGGTCTTCGGTTTGCAGCAGCGGCCGGTTTCGATCGTTGCGGGTACGCATCCACAAGTCATGCACGCCCGCCTTCAGATAGATCACCACCCCATTCTGTTGCAGCATGCTGCGGTTCTGCTCGGCCAGCACCGCTCCTCCACCGGTCGCCAGAACCAGATTGTCCCGCTCGACCAGCTCGCCCAACGCAGCCGTCTCGCGCTGGCGAAAGCCCTGTTCACCTTCTATATCGAAGATGTGCGGAATCGTCACCCCGGTGCGCTTCTGGATTTCTTCGTCGCTGTCGACGAACAACTTGTCCAGATGCCTGGCAAGCGCCCGCCCCATCGTGGTTTTTCCCGAACCCATCATCCCTACCAGGATCAAATTTCCGGATCTGAATTTGCATTGTTGTGATTGACTGCTCTGCATGGCAGGTATTGTAATCGATAAAAACAAAAGCCCGGGCAATGCCGGGCTTTTGTTGCTCCAACTATCCAGATCAGTTCATGTTGAGCGCATCGTTCATGATCTTCGGCGTGATGAAAATCAGCAGCTCCGTCTTGTTGTCGCTCTTGGTGTTGTTCTTGAACAGCCAGCCCAGCACCGGCACATCCCCCAGCACCGGCACCTTGTTGACCGCATCGCTGACATCCTGAGTAAATACGCCACCGATCACTACAGTGCCGCCATTCTCGACCAGCACTTCGGTCGCCACTTTCTTGGAGTTGATGCTGGGCACGCTGCCACCGCCAAGGTTCGCGCCCACCGTATCCTGAGTGGCGTCGACCTTCATATTAACGTGGTCGTCAGGCGTTATCTGCGGCGTCACCTTCAGGCTCAGCGTCGCCGGTATGAATGCCGTGCTGGTCGCACCGCTGCTGGTAGCCTGCTGGTAAGGGATCTGCGTACCCGAGGAGATGCTGGCTTCCTTCTTGTCTGCAGTGATCACGCGCGGGCTGGCGATATTCTTGGTCTTGCCATCCACTTCGGATGCGGCCAATTCCAGCGACAACACCTTGGTCGCCGCGGGATTGAACAGGGACAGCGCCAGCACCCCACCGGATGCCGCACCCGGCAGATTGACGCTGCCGCTGTTGCCCAACGCCACCCGTGTTGCAGTTGGTGTATTGCTGCCCAAAGCGGCTCCACCATTGGCTGCCACTGCGGGGCCGGCATAGCCCAGCTTGCCGCCCAGCGACTGCGTAAAGCTGGTCCCAGCGGAAACGAAGCGCGCCTCTATCATCACCTGCCTGACCGGCACGTCGATCTGCTTGATCATTTTGCGCACGTCTTCGAGGCGCGATGGCGTGTCCTGGATGAACAGGGTGTTGGTACGCGGATCGACCACCACGCTGCCGCGCTTGGAAAGGATGCGCTGCTTGTCGTTCGACAATATCGCGACCACCGCATCGCCTTTCTGATAGCTCAGCTGGTAGCTTTCGGTGCGCAATTCTTCCAATTCGGAGATCTCCTGACGCGCGGTCAGATCGATCTTCTCCTTGGCGGCAATCTCATCGCGCGGTGCGACCTGGATCACGTTGCCGTTCTTGCGCATGTCCAGACCACGACTCTGCAGAATGATGTCGAATGCCTGATCCCAGGGCACATCTTTCAGGCGCAATGTAAGGTTGCCGCTGACCGTATCACTGATCACCATGTTCATATCGGTAAAATCGGCAATCACATTCAAGGCTTCGCGCACGTCGATTTTCTGGAAATTCAGCGTCAATTTCTCGCCGACATAACCAGTCTTGCCACCCTTCGCCAACTTGTTGGGATCCTCAACGACTGGCTTGACCTCGATGATGAACTTGTTGTCAGTCTGATAAGCCGCATGCTCCCATTGCCCCTTGGGTTGAACCACCATGCGCACGCTGTCACCCTGCGCAAACGTATCTATGCCTTGCACGGGGGTCGCAAAATCGGTGACATCGAGCTTGCGCTGCAAATTGCGCGGCAGGCTGGTTTTCAGGAAATCGACGATCAGGGTCGCCCCCTGCTGATGGATATCGATCCCTACACCCGGATCGGAAAGGTCGATCTGCACACGCCCCTCGCCATTTTTACCGCGGCGGAAGTCGATGTCGCGCAGAGTATGCTTTTGCACATCCTGCTTGGACTCCGGGAAACGCGAGGTGCTGACAGCCTGCCCCGCATCCACAGGTTTGCCGCGCAAGGAGATCAACAGGCTGTTGCCTTCCACCCTGGTTTCATAGGCAACCATCTGGCTGAGATTGATCACCAGGCGGGTCCGGCTGCCGGCCTGCACGATATTGGCGCTGCGCAAATCACCTTCGGCAAACTCCTGAACCGATTTGCCCAGGCCGTTCGCAGTATTCGGAAAGTCCAGCGCAA
This sequence comes from Nitrosomonadales bacterium, assembly GCA_016197305.1. Classification (GTDB taxonomy): domain Bacteria; phylum Pseudomonadota; class Gammaproteobacteria; order Burkholderiales; family Gallionellaceae; genus Gallionella. The sequence continues at coordinate 10,435 of JACPVZ010000126.1, forward strand.
TGCGCGGCGGCGTATTGATCGTGAAGCCGACCGGCGGGCTGGACAGCGGCTGAGCCAGCTCCACCTTGATGATCGTGGCCCCCGCCGCCGCACTGCTGACGCTCAATGCAGTAATGCTGTTTGGCGCCTCGGCCCGGGCCTGCCCGCTCAAGACACCGAAAGCGATGCACATGCTCAGCAATCGAATCGCGCCATTGATCAAGCTGTAAAGTTGTCTCATCGTCTTGCTCCTAAAATCATTCAAGTAATTGCATGCTGCTCATGCGTTCCGACCAATCACCGGTACTGTCCTGCACCATCTCTTTAATCACCACTTCGGTGTCGTTCACTTCTTTTATCAATCCAAAATTCAAACCGATATAGTTACCCGCCTTGACGCGATGCAACTTGCCGTCAGGGGCGCGTATCACCGCATACCCCACCTTGTTCTGGTGGAGGTAGCCGACCATCTTCAGGTTTTCCAGGGGAAACTCCTCCAGCGCCTCCTTGGGCCGATCCAAGTCCGGCTGATTCAGGCCCGCACGATTCCCGGAGCGCAAATCCGGTTTACGTGGCTTGAAAGGATCGGGCAGATTCGCTTCGTTGTTGTATGCGAAAGGCTCATACGGCTTGACTTCCGGCGGCGGCGGAATCTTGCCACGCATGTCCGCGCCGGAATTCTTGACGAAGTCGCGCAGATCCTGAAACTCCTCGCCGCCGCAAGCCGTCAACAACGTCGCGACCAGCACAAGATAGATAGGCCTGATCATTTCTGGGCTCCTGCAGGCTTAACGGGTTTCTTTTGGGCGGCGAGCTCCTGCTCGTCCAGGTAGCGGAAGGTTTTCGCCGTCACATCCATAGACAGTCCGGCGCCTACCGGAACAATCCCTATGTCATTGAGCGTCACAATACGCGGCAGCATCGCAATATCGCTGGCAAACTTACCGATATCATCATAGTTCCCGGTCACTTTGATCGTGATAGGCTGTTCCGCAAAAGAGCCATTCACTTTCTCCGCACCGGGCCGGAACAACTCGAACTGCAGGCCGCGCCCCAAACCGGCCTGGTTAATATCGGTCAGCAACGCATCCATCTCCGACTTACTCGGCAGCTGTTTGAGCAGCGCTCCGAAAGATTCCTGGGTTTCGGTTAGCTGTTTCTTAATCAGATCCAGATTGATCGCCTCTTTCTTCTTGGCCAGGAAGGTATCCTTGAGGCTTTCCTCCTCTGCCTTGATCGTCTGCAGGCTCTGCCATTGCTCCTGCCAGTCGAATACGGCTCCAGCCGCGACGACACCGATGAACAGCAGCGCAAAAGCGATGATTTTCGCCGCCCAAGGCCACGCACCGGGATTTTTTGGGTTCAGATTTTTAAGGTCATTCAGATTTATCATGTCAGCCTAGCCCTTCGTACCCGCCGGTTTAGCAGTCGCTGCCGGGTCAGCAGCCTGAGCCTTGGTCAAATTGAAGGTCAGCGTGAACTCGCTGACACGCGAACCATTTGCATTGGTCGCAGTAATCACTATCAGCGCCGGGCTATCCAGCCAGGGCGAATCCTCTATCGCGCGCATCAAGGTCGAAATGCGGGCGTTGGATTGTGCATAACCAACCAGGTTGATTTTATTGCCCGCCTGCTTCAGCGTCTTGAGATAAATGCCATCAGGCAGAATCCGCAACATCTGGTCCAGCAAATGGACTGTATCGGAACGGGTGCTTTGCAAGTTTTCCACGACGTTCTTGCGTGCCAGCAATGACTGTGTCTGTTCACGAAGCTTCTTGATCTCGGCGATCTGCTTGTCGAGCACGATAATTTCCTGCTTCAGGTACTGATTGCGCCTGCCTTGGTAATCGATTTGAGTGCCGATGGCGATATGCACGATACCAACCAGCAGCGCACCCAGCACCACAGAAATAAAACCGAGCGCTGCAAACTGCACCTGGCGCGCACGGCGTTTCTCGGCTCGATGCGGCAATAAATTGATGCGTATCATGATGGGTCAAACCTCCGCATTGCCAATCCGCAAGCCACTATCAATGAGGGCGCGTCTGCCTGCAGCTGGCGCGGCTTGATCCGGTTCGACAGCGTCATCAGCGCAAAAGGATTAGCCACCATGGTGCTTACCTGTGTGCGTGTCGCAACCGCATCATCCAGCCCCGGAAGCACGGCGCATCCACCGGCGAGCACGATGAAATCAACTTCGTTGTATTGCGAAGAAGTAAAGAAGAACTGCAGCGCTCGCGCTATCTCCATCACCACGCTTTCACGAAACGGTGACAAGACATCGCTTTCGTAATTGTCGGGCAAGCCCCCATTGCGCTTCGCTGATTCAGCATCCTCGACCGACAACCCGAACATCGCCTGGATTTGCTGTGTCAGCTGCTCACCGCCAATTTGCTGATCCCTGGAATAAACCGATTGGCCATTTCGCAACACGTTGACGTTCATCACGCTTGAACCGATATCGACCAGCGCAACGCATTTATCCACTGCGCCATCCGGCAATTGGGCACGAATTTGTTCGAAGGCCATTTCGGCGGCGTATTGTTCCACATCCATAACCAGAGCCTTTAACCCTGCCACCTGAGCGGCTGCGACGCGGTCTTCGACATTGGCTTTGCGTGATGCTGCCAGCAGCACCTCTACCTCTTCAGGATTTCCCGGCGCAGGCCCCAGCACCTGAAAATCCAGATTGACCTCTTCCAGCGCGAACGGGATGTATTGGTTGGCCTCGGACTCGACCTGATACTCCAGATCTTCCTCGCGCATACCCGCAGGTAACAATATCTTCTTGGTGATGACCGCTGCAGCAGGTAGCGCCAGGCTGACATTTTTGATTCGGCTACCCAGCCTTTTCCAGGCGCTGCGCATCGTTTCGGCAACTGCATCGAGATTGTTGATGTTGCCATCGCTCACCGCGTCCTTAGGCAAGGACTCTATCGCATAGCGCTCAACGACATAGCCGCCGTTTTTCGGCATTTCGCTCAACTCAACCATTTTGACTGCAGATGAACTGATATCCACCCCTATCAGCGGCGGAGTAGTGGCACGCAAAAAATCCAGTGGTATGTCAAAATTTACTTTAGGCATAGGCCATTTAGCGCTCTTTTGTACAAAGTGGTTTAAATCCTAGCAATAACTATAAACCATGTAAAGCTATTTTTAGGGGGTTATTTAAGCCTGTGGAAGCCGATATAATCGCCCCCACCATACCACCGTTACCTCATTTGGACAGTCTTCATGCCCACCCGCCGTTGGCTTTTTCCGGTTCTTGTTTTGCTTTCTCTCGTGTCGCTGCCATCCATTCTGCTCGGATTGGCGGTCATGCTGACTTACCCTACCCTGCCATCCCTAGAAACGCTTACCGATTATCGCCCCAAAATCCCATTGCGCATATACAGTGCCGAAGGGGTGCTGCTCAACGAGTTCGGCGAAGAACGTCGCGCGCTGGTCAAAATTTCCGAGGTGCCTGAAATCATGAAAAACGCCATCCTTGCTGCCGAGGATGATCGTTTTTATCAGCACGGCGGAGTTGATTATATGGGGGTATTGCGTGCCGCCGTGTCCAACTTCACATCGGGCGGGGCGAAACAGGGCGCAAGCACTATCACCATGCAGGTGGCCCGGAACTTCTTTCTTTCCAAGGAAAAAACCTTTACGCGCAAATTCAATGAGGTGCTGCTGGCATTCAAGATCGAACACAATCTCAGCAAGGACGATATCCTGCAGCTCTACCTGAACCAGATCTATCTGGGACAACGCGCCTACGGCTTCGCAGCGGCGGCACAGGTTTATTTCGGCAAACCGCTCAATCACATTACCGTCGCTGAAGCAGCCATGCTTGCCGGCTTGCCGAAGGCGCCCTCGGCCTACAACCCCGTGGTCAATCCGAAGCGCGCAAAACTTCGGCAACTATACGTGCTACGCCGCATGCATGAATTGCATTTCATCGACGACAAGCAATTGCTGGCGGCGCAACAGGAACCCATCGTCGCAAAGCATGGCAACCAGGAATTCGGCATCAAGTCTGACTATTTTTCGGAGATGGTACGCCAGCTGGTTTACGAGAAATACCACGACGACACCTATACACAAGGCTACAAGGTCTTTACCACGATACGCCAACAGGATCAGCTCGCCGCCTACCAGGCAATCCGGCAAGGCGTCCTGGAATATGACCGGCGCCACGGTTACCGCGGACCCGAAGGGTTTTTTGATTTGCGCAACGGCAACAGCGATGAACGTCTGGAGGAAGCATTACAGGAGATCACCGACAGCGACGACCTGATTCCGGCGGTGACCTTATCCGCCACACCCAAACTGGTTCGCGCCTATTGCAAGGGTGGTGAGATCATCGAGGTTAGCGGTGAAGGCTTGCGTTTTGCACAACGCTCATTGGGCAATCAGATCGCGCTGAATCAGCGCATCAATGCAGGCTCCATCATACGCGTGCAAAAAAATGAAAAGGGTGCGTGGCAGATCGCCCAATTACCCCAGGTCGAGGCTGCTTTTGTGTCGGCAGATCCACGCAGCGGCGCGATTTATTCGTTGATCGGCGGCTTCGATTTCAACCGCAATCAGTTCAACCATATCACCCAGGCATGGCGCCAACCGGGCTCCAGCATCAAGCCATTCATTTATTCTGCCGCCCTGGAAAAGGGCTTTACGCCAGCCACCGTGATCAATGATGCGCCCCTTTTTTTCGATGCAGAGCAAACCGGCAGCGAACCCTGGCAACCGAAGAATTATGATGGCGAATTTGCCGGCCCGATGCGCATGCGCCAGGCCCTGATGAAATCCAAGAACTTGGTTTCGATCCGCATCCTTCAATCCATCACCCCGCAATACGCCCAGGACTACCTGAGCAAGTTTGGTTTCGACCCAGCGAAACATCCGCCTTATCTGACCATGGCGCTCGGCGCAGGATCGGTTACACCGCTGCAAATGCTCACCGGTTATTCCGTGTTTGCCAATGGCGGCTTTCGGGTAACCCCGTATTTCATCGAACGCATCGAGGACGCAAACGGCAAGGTGCTCAGCAAAACCACCCCTGTAGTTGCGGGCGAAGGCGCGGAACAGATCATCGACGTGCGCAACGCGTTTACGATGGTCAGCATGATGCAGGATGTCGTGAAACACGGCACGGCAACCCGCGCGATGCAACTCGGCCGC
>JACPVZ010000146.1 GCA_016197305.1 Nitrosomonadales bacterium
AATAAGGAGCATATAGCATGGCATCAAAAAAGGGCGGCGGCAGTACCAGTAACGGACGCGATTCACACTCGAAACGACTGGGCGTGAAGAGCTATGGCGGCGAACTGATCAGCGCGGGCAGCATCATCGTGCGTCAGCGCGGCACTGAATTCCATCCCGGCGAAAACGTCGGCATGGGCAAGGATCACACACTGTTCGCCAAGATCACCGGCAAAGTCGTGTTCGCCATCAAGGGCGCACAAAAACGCAGAACAGTATCCATCGTAGCGGCGTAATACTCTCGTCAGAGAATCAGGCGCGTTACCTGGCAAGAACCGGCCCTATCGCAAGGTAGGGCTTTTTTATTTTCCAGACGTCGCCATCTGCCCAAGCTACATCTGGCCGACACACAACTAGACGACACACAACATGAAGTTTATCGACGAGTCGAAAATCGAAGTATTCGCGGGGAAAGGCGGCAACGGCATCGCCAGCTTCCGCCGTGAGAAATACATCGAAAAAGGCGGTCCCGACGGGGGCGACGGCGGTAACGGCGGCAGTGTCTACGCGTTGGCGGATCGCAACATCAACACCCTGGTGGACTACCGTTTCACCCGCATCCACCGCGCCAAGAACGGCGAACCGGGACGCGGCTCCGACTGTTATGGCAAGGGCGCGGACGACATCGTGCTGCGCATGCCGGTCGGCACGGTGATCACCGACATCAACAGCGGCGAGGTCATCGCCGACCTGACCCATGACGGCGAAAAAGTGCTGCTCGCCCAGGGCGGCAAGGGCGGTTTGGGCAATATCCATTTCAAGTCCAGCACCAACCGCGCACCGCGCCAATGCACGCCCGGCACCGAGGGCGAGGCGCGTGAACTGCAACTGGAGCTGAAGGTGCTGGCCGATGTCGGCCTGCTGGGCATGCCTAACGCCGGGAAATCGACATTCATACGCTCGGTCTCGGCGGCCCGCCCCAAGGTCGCCGACTACCCGTTCACCACCTTGCATCCCAATCTCGGCGTGGTGCGCGTATCGCACGAGAAGAGTTTTGTGATCGCCGACATCCCCGGACTGATCGAGGGCGCGGCCGAAGGGGCCGGTCTGGGTCACCAGTTCCTGCGCCATCTGGCGCGCACCCGGTTGTTGCTGCACCTGGTCGATCTGGCGCCGATGTATGAGGGCACGGACCCGATCGCCGAGGCGCGCGCGATTCTCAACGAACTGAAGAAATACGACCAGTCCCTGTATGACAAGCCGCGCTGGCTGGTGCTGAACAAGCTGGACCTGCTGGAAGACCGCGATGCAAAGATCGCCGCCTTCCTCAGGGAATTCGATGATTTCGACCGCTATTTCACGATCTCGGCGATCAATGGCGAGGGCTGCAAGGAGCTCACCTACGCGATCATGGAACATCTGCAGGCGATGAACGAGCTGGAACAACAGGCTGCTGCCGACAGCGGCCAGGAAACCGACGCCAACACTCTTTAAGACAAGCAAATCCTATGGGAACCGTACTGACTCAATGCAAACGCATCGTCGTCAAGGTAGGCAGCAGCCTAGTCACCAACCAGGGAGCGGGGCTGGATCTCAACGCACTGGGCAACTGGGCACGCCAGATCGCAACCCTGAACGATGCAGGCCATGAGGTGGTGCTGGTATCGTCCGGCGCGATCGCCGAGGGCATGCAGCGCCTGGGCTGGAGCGCACGCCCCACGCTGATCCATGATTTGCAGGCCGCGGCCGCGGTCGGCCAGATGGGCCTGGTGCAGGCCTACGAGAGCTGTTTCCGAAAACATGATCTGCACGCCGCCCAGGTGTTGCTGACCCATGCCGACCTCGCGGACCGCGAGCGCTACCTGAATGCACGCGCCACGCTGACCACGCTGCTCTCGCTGCGCGTCATCCCCATCATCAACGAAAACGACACCGTAGTAACCGACGAGATCAAATTCGGCGACAACGATACGCTGGGGGCGCTGGTCACCAACCTGATCGATGCCGACGTGCTGGTCATCCTGACCGACCAGCGCGGCCTGTATACCGCCGACCCGCGCAAGGACAGCAGCGCGACGCTGGTCAGCGAAGCGCAGGCGGGGGACGCGCTGCTGGAGCGCATGGCCGGCGGCGCCGGCAGCCACATCGGCCGCGGAGGGATGCTCACCAAGATACTCGCCGCGAAACGCGCCGCACGCAGCGGCGCACACACCGTGATCGCCTCTGGCCACGAGCAGGACGTGCTGCTGCGCCTGCTGCGGGGCGAATCCATCGGCACGCTGCTCACGGCGCCTCCGCTCACGCTGGCGGCGCGCAAGCAATGGCTGGCCGATCATCTGCAGGTCGCTGGCAAGCTGGTGCTGGATGCGGGCGCGATCAAGGCATTGCGCTCCGAAGGCAAGAGCCTGCTGCCGATCGGCGTCAAGAAC
>JACPVZ010000132.1 GCA_016197305.1 Nitrosomonadales bacterium
AAGGAAATCGCGCCCGAGGCGATCGAGAAGGCACGATTCAAACTCAATGCGCTGCGTGACGGCATGCTGGAACCGTTTGATGACTGGTCGGTCCACGGAGTCGAAAAGGTTCGGCTGCGCCGCGCGCGTTTCAGCCCCAATGGCAGCACTGGCATTTCCTTTGAGGTCGAAGCACCACCAGCCAAGGATCAGGACGATGCCATCAAGCTCGCACTCGAGAATCTCAAAATCCAGCACACTTTCGAAGCCGAATACAACTTGATCCGTGCCTGCCTCATGGTTTACCCGCTGACCTCGCCAGATCAAAAAACCACGCATTTCAGCTTCGACGTGAGTTCGACGGGATCGTCCACCATAAAGAATCTATCCGCGCACAATCAGCAGATCGCCAACATCGTCTTGCAGGCACTGAATGTCATCGAGGCCGACGAGGTGCCTGCATGAGTCAGTCACAGTGTGATGCCACCGCACTCCTCTGCCGCCTGCTGGATAGTGCCAAGCCTGTAATCAACGGGCTGACGCTGTGTAGCGGCGAGCATGCCAATGCCGGGCAGCAATTGCTGCACGAACGCGTGCTGGTGATCAGCACCCCGCTCGATTGGGTGACTTGCGCCGAGTGCGGCATCGAAACTGCGCGCGTCGTGCGCGAACTGGCGCATGACCAAATCCTGCTGTTATGCCCGGCATGCGGTGAGGTCAGTGCGCAGCGTCGCCTGCGCGATACATTCAAGCCCAGCCTGCCCAAACTGATAACCGCCCTGCAGCTCGGGATCGGCCTGTCACCCACCGGTGCAAAACCCATCGAACCGGAGATCTGCTGGCGGCTGGGCACCACCGAGCCCACACGCGGCAAGCCGGTCACATGGTATTTCGCGCGCCACCTGCATCAGCCCAAGGTCGCGCAGCACCTGCGGGAACAGATCAAGCTCGACAAGGCCGTCCAATCCTGCCGAATCATCACCTGCAGCGAATTGCCGTTGCCGGACGGCTCTCCCCTGACAGGACTGGATGTCGCCAACTTGGCCACACTCGCGCGCATCAGTCAGAGCAAATTTGAGTTTTTTGCAGATCGGCTGGCAGCACCGGGACCGCAAGTCCCCGAAGAAGCCACACCGGGAACATCCCTGAAATATGTGGATGCACAGACCAAGGTCTATATCGACGGGCAGCCCTATGATTTGGAACCACGGCACCGATCCATTCTACTGGCGCTGATGAACGACCTTGACCACGAGATGGACAAGGATGCACTCAAATCGGCGTGCGGCTCGGAAGCACAGCGATTCTCACCAAGCAAGGCGTTCGACCGCATCCCGGTTGTGTATCGGACTTTCATCCGATATCTGCCTGATGACGAGCGCTATGCATTAATCATTCCTGAAGAGGATCAGCACTGGCTGCACTGATTCCGCTTTAACCCCCACAGCCCCCCCATGACCCGGCATTGGCCCCAACCAAGCCGGGTTTTTTGTTGTCTGTTCGCACGAATCGAGTTTGAGGAACGATTCCGAGGAATCTGCGGAATGGTTTGAGGAATCTCGCTTGAGAAATTCGCTTTACCGGTTGGCGGCACTCG
>JACPVZ010000133.1 GCA_016197305.1 Nitrosomonadales bacterium
CAGGCTAGAATACACTAAAGGGAAATTGCAGTGCAAGCACTGCCTTCCGGCAGGAATAAAGTCCACATTTGCAGCTGCTCTACCTCGCGTGCTACCATCTCAAAAGATGGGTTGCTGCGCTTTATTTTATGGCAAAACATCGTACCTCAAGGCATCGCACATTAACGACTGCTGGTATTGCATTTGAATCAACTATTGAGGCTCTAGATTTATGTATCTCGAACAACACTTGGCCGTAATGAAGAAACCTGTACGCAAATCGTTGCTCGGTTGGTGCTTGCTGCTCCCTTTGTTGCTAGCCCACTGGAATTTAGCCGTAGCCGGACTACATGATGCACAATCAGGCGCCGCGAGACGCCCGGCTAATCTTTTCCACAACTATTGTTCCATCTGTCACGGTGAAAAAGGCGATGGCAAAAGCAAGGCTGCCGGTGCATTGATTCCACCACCACGCAATTTCACTGCCTTTACCGTCAAGGACCTGCCCAGAGAGCGCATGATCTACTCGGTCACCCATGGTCGCCCCGGCACCGCGATGATGCCTTGGACCAGCCAGCTTTCTGCCGCAGAAATTGAGTCTGTGGTTGATTATATCCGCGCGACATTCATGCCGATCGAAGGCAACACCTCCGCCAGCAAAGGCCGCGTGCTATACATGCAGGCCTGCGCCGTATGCCATGGCGAAAGGGGCAAGCGCGAGATCTGGGGCAACATGGGCCCACCGCCACCCGATTTCACCTCCGTTCAAGTCGCATCCGTAATGACCAAGGAACGCATGATTTCCTCGACGCTCAACGGCACACCCAATAGCGCGATGAAAGGCTTTGGCTCGCAGATGAGCAAGGGTGATATTGAGGCCATCGTTGATTACATCCGCGAAGCTTTCATGCCGGCGAGCGGTGCGAACGGCATCTCCGGAACACGCTCAAACTCCAGCCTGCCCGTGCCTAAACCCAAACCCAGCAAAAGTGAATTGAAGAGCATGATGGATATGATAGGCGGGCTGTTTATTTCATCGGCCAACGCTGGCGAGATGCCCACTACAGCGCAAAAAAAAACTTCTGCGAAACCGACTGCCCCAGCTGTCGCTGACATGACGTTGCCCATGCCTAACGGCCTGAAGGGCGACCCGAACAAGGGCTTCGATTTCTTCATGAAGAACTGCGCGACCTGTCACGGCACGCTCGGGGACGGCAATGGTCCACGCGCCTATTTCATCACCCCGCCTCCGCGCAACTTCCTGCTCGAAACCTCACGCCAGAAGCTGAACCGCCCTGTACTGTTCGAAGCTATTTCCAACGGCAGGCTGGGCACCAACATGCCTGCATGGAACAAGGTGTTAAGCAACCAGGAAATTGCCAACGTTGCGGAATTTGTGTTCCAGCACTTTCTGCACCCTTCCACCCCTGCCGCAACCGCCAAAGCCAAAAAAAGCTGAGCGAGCGCAGTAAATGAATAGAATTTTCCTGCTGGCGCTGGCAGTAGTTGCGTTCAGTGGCTGCTCAAAGTCTGAGCCTACAGCCGATAGTTCCGGCAAACCCCAACCGCACGCTGCAGCACCGTCCAGCGCAGCGACAGCTGATCTGGAGCTGGGTCGGCGCATCTACAATTTCCGTTGTTACTATTGCCACGGTTACTCCGGCAATGCGCGCACGCTGGCTGCCACTTTTCTCAATCCCAAACCGCGCGACTTCACCAGCACTTCACCCGATCAGCTGAGCCGGGATCGCATGCTGCAATCAATACAGCACGGCCGCCCCGGAACCGGGATGATGAGCTTCGCCAGCGTCCTGCAACCCAACGAGATCGCCGCCGTAGCCGACTTCGTACGGCACGAATTCATGACCAACAAGGCCGAAAACACACGCTACCACACCAAGGAGAACGGCTGGCCAAACCACGAGCGTTACGCCGCCGCTTATCCTTTTGCTCTGGGCCAGATCGCACTAGACACCCCCTGGGAGCAACTCTCGGAAGAGCAGGCAGCAGGCAAGCGACTGTTCCTGACCACCTGCGTGAGCTGCCATGACCGCGCGCACGTTTCCGACGAAACCATCAACTGGGAGCTGCGCCCGGTATCCTACCCCCGCAACCAGTTCTCGCCGGGCGATGATAAATCGCCTCCCGCCAAGACCGGCAGCAAAGTAGACGGCATGAGCAGCGCCAGCCCCTATCTGCTACATGACCGCGCGCCCAAAATCGACAACCTGACGCCAACCGAACGATTCGGCGAAAACCTGTTCCAGCACAATTGCGCTTTCTGCCACGCAGCAGACGGAACCGCGCGCAACTGGATCGGCAGCTTCATGGAACCCCACCCCCGCAACCTGACCGATCCCGTTGCCATGCACGGTATCACCCGCGACCAGCTCAGAACCGTGATACGCGAAGGCTTGCCCAACACCTCCATGCCCGCCTGGAAATCGGTGCTTTCCGAGGACGAGGTTCAGGCAATCATCGCCTATGTAGGTCGCGCCTTCCACACCTTCCCCGCACAGGCAAGCACTCCAGAGCCACGATAACGTGGATATCTCCGCCGCAATCGGTTTGGCCACGCAACAACCGTTTCACGAGGCAAAACGGAGCCGCATCGGTGGTGGATGCATCAACCAGACTTACTGCGTCACCAGCCGGGATGACCGGCAATTTTTCGTCAAACTCAATACTGGCGACAGCCTCGCGATGTTCCAAGCCGAGGCTGCCGGGCTGAATGCCCTTTCGGCGACACAAACCATTCGCGTTCCACACGCCATTACCTGCGGCGCCACCGACTCAAATGCTTTCTTGGTGCTGGAATATCTGGACTTGAATGCACATGGCGATTCGTCCTTACTCGGCGAACAGTTGGCCGCATTGCACCGCTGTCCGCAACAGCAATTCGGTTTCGCACAGGACAATTTCATCGGCAGCACTCTCCAACCGAACACGCAGGCAAGCGATTGGCTGGCATTTTGGCGCGAGCGGCGTCTGGGGTTTCAATTGCGAATTGCCTCACAAAAAGAGCATGCTGGCCAACTGCAAAGCCTCGGGGAAGAACTGCTGGATGCACTACCATCCTTCTTCGCGGGCTACAGCCCAACACCCTCGTTGTTGCACGGCGACCTGTGGAATGGCAACCACGGCTATCTCGGCGACGGCACACCGGTGATCTTCGACCCTGCGGCCTACTGCGGAGACCGTGAAAGCGACATCGCAATGACCGAGTTATTCGGAGGCTACCCGGCGGATTTCTATGCGGCCTATCGTGCCGCCTGGCCACTGGATAGCGGCTACACGACACGCCGCGATCTATACAACCTGTATCACATCCTCAATCACGCCAATTTATTCGGCGGAAGTTACGCAAAGCAAGCCGAGCAACTCATACTCAAACTGCTGGCAGCGGTGCGCTGACTACCAGTGCTTGGCGACCGGATTCTTGCAGCTCACCTGAAACAACTCCCTATCTTCGAGCCGGACCGCGCTCATCGGCCCGCCCCACAAACACCCGGTATCCAATGCGATGACATGCGGATCATTCTTCAGCCCCAAGGCAGACCAGTGCCCAAAAATCACCGTCTGATCGGCACTGGCACGCTTCGGCACGTCAAACCAAGGCAGATAACCTGCCGGGATATGCTCCACCTCCCCCTTGAATTTAAACTCCATCTCGCCCTCTCGGGTGCAGATACGCATGCGGGTAAGCGCATTCACAATGACGCGCAGCCGTCTATAACCGGTGAGACCGTCATCCCATCCGTGCGGGGCATTCCCATACATGCGCGCAAGAAAAACGGCGTAATCTTCTCCGCGCAATGCATTCTCGACCTCACGAGCAAGACTGAGCGCCTGCCGAACACTCCATTTCGGCAATAGGCCAGCGTGGACCAGCACAAATCCATCTTGCGCATACAGCAAGCGTTGTCGACGCAGCCAGGCAAGCAATTCGTCACAATCTGGCGCTTTCAATATCTCACTCAGCGTGTCACTGCGATGCAATTCTGCCGCCCCTGCCGCGACGGCCAACAAATGTAGGTCATGGTTGCCCAGCACCGTAATTGCGCTATCGCCCAAGGACTTGACCAGCCTTAAAACGGCCAGAGAATCAGGCCCGCGGTTGACCAGATCGCCTACCAGCCACAACTGGTCGCTTGCAGGATCGAATCTCAGCAAAGCCAGCAATTGCTCGAGTTCCGCATAACAGCCCTGCACATCACCTACCGCATAAATCGCCATCGCGTGCCCTCGCCTGATTTGCCTGTAAAATAGCCTACCAGATTTTTACTGCGTTTCGATGAAACCAACCTCATTCAGCCAGCCCGACTATTGGCGGCAAGCAATATCATAACTCCATGCTGTTCAACTCCTACGCATTCATCTTTGCCTTCCTGCCGGTGGTGTTGCTGGGCTTCTTCTGGCTGGCCCGCATCAGCCATACCTATGCCGCCGC
>JACPVZ010000134.1 GCA_016197305.1 Nitrosomonadales bacterium
AAGAGCCCTCTAAGGAACATATGGAAAAGTCGGCCAATCTGGATTTATCCCTGTCCATAGTCGTACCGGTTTACCGGAGTGCAGTCATTCTGCCAAAACTCGCCGCGCAAATTTATGATGAAATGCGCAAAGAGGGCTTTGCCGACCGCTTTGAACTGCTGCTGGTGAATGATGCTAGTCCGAACAACAGCTGGCAAATCATCCGCTCTCTGGCCGACACCTACGGGTTTATCAAGGGTATTTCGCTACGCCGCAATTTCGGACAACACAACGCAATCATGGCGGGCTTGAACTATGCCAGCGGCGATCTGATCATATTGATGGACGACGACTTGCAGCACCCGCCCCACGCGATCGGTGATATGGTGCGCGCACTTTCGGAAGGCTATGACGTGTGTTACACCAACTACGTCAATCGCCAGCATGCCAGCTGGAAAAAAATGGGCAGCCGCTTCAACGACTGGGTCGCCACGCGCCTGCTGGGCAAACCCAAAGGACTGTACCTGTCGTCATTCAAGGGATTGCGCAGGGAAATCGCACAGGAGGTCATCCGCTATGACGGCCCCTATGCCTACGTCGACGGCCTGATCCTTGATGTGACCCGCTCCATTACCACCATCGACATAGAACATCAGGAACGTCATGAGGGCGAAGGCAATTACAATCTGGGACGCTCGATCTCACTATGGATGAAAATGGCCACCAGCTTTTCGGTTACGCCGCTCCGTCTTGCGACTTATGCAGGCTTCATCCTCGCGGCATTGAGCCTGATCATGATCGCCTTCGTCATCGTGCAAAGAATACTGCACCCCGAATTCCCCAGGGGCTGGGCCTCCCTGATCGCGACGATATTGTTCATCGGCGGCATCCAGACGCTGTGCATAGGAATGATAGGCGAATACATCGGCCGCACTTACCTGAAACTCAATCGCAAACCACAATTCATCGTGGGCAGCACCACCTGGAAGCATCCCGAACAGCATGAACAAGCCTGAGTTCGATCAGTATGCCGATCAGTATGATCAGGTGTTGGGTGCCGCCATACCCGAAGCGCTGAACGAGGATGGCTATTTCGCAGAATACAAGATCGCGCTGATGGCCCAGCGCCTGAAAACCCGGCCGCCTGCACGCATACTCGACTTTGGATGTGGCGCGGGACGCAGCCTTCCCTACCTCAGACAACACTTCCCGGATGCCGAATTGTGGGGTTATGACCTCTCACCTGCGTCCCTCAAGATCGCCGCACAGCGCGTACCCCAAGCTCATTTGTCTTCCGACTGGCAGTCCATCGAGAACCAGCGATTCGACGCGATTGTCGCGGCCAATGTGTTCCACCATATTCCGCCCGCGCAACGCCGGCAGGCTCTGGAACGATGCCGGCTCGTCCTTGAAAAAGACGGGCAGATGTTCATGTTCGAGCACAACCCGTTCAACCCCGCCACGCGCTGGATATTCGAACGCTGCCCGTTTGATTCGGATGCAGAAATGCTGAGCCTGGGCACCGCTATCCAATTGGCAAAGCAAGCCGGCTTTCCGTCCGAGCAACATGGTTACAGCCTGTTCTTCCCTCGCCCTCTGGCATACCTGCGCAGCCTCGAACCCTGGCTGAGACATATCCCCTTGGGTGCACAATATTATGTCCAGATGGCGGCGTGAATCCGCTCAACTCACCCGGTGTGCAGGCAGCGGCGCACTGAACACCGTTGCCGGATTTGCGGTGATTTTCCTGTTGATGGGACTGGGCGCATCCCCCTTTGTCGCCAATATCGGCGGCTACCTGGTCGGCTTTATCCTGGGCTTCGTAGTCTCCAAAAAATTTGTGTTTCGCAGTGAAGGCCATTTCATCGCCGAGAGTCTGCGTTATCTGGCAGCCTTCCTGATCTGCTTCCTGCTGAACCTGCTCGCGCTGCAAATCGCCTTGTCCGCACTACAACTGAACGGCATACTTGCACAGCTCTTTGCCGCCGCCGTCTATACCCTCACCATGTATCTGATGTCGCGCTGGTTCGTGTTCTCCCCGGCAAAACTGCCACAGTAGCCGACTGCAGCCATGGAAAAACTTATGCAACGCACAATTTTCTTGCTGGCCTTGGCCGCCGCCAGTTTCATCCCCACGCTGTGGTTTTACACGGTAGGCGAAGAAGGCATCTACACCATCAGCTCGATGGAGATGTGGCACCACAACAATTGGCTAGTGCAGACCTTATATGGACTCGACCTGCATCGCCCTCCGCTGATGAACTGGCTGGTCATGCCAGTAGCGTCACTCCTCGGCTGGTCGCACGTCCTGCTCGCGACACGTGCCGTCAGCATCCTGGCAACATTGGGCATGACTGCCTGGCTGTATTTGCTGAGCCACAGGTTGTTCGACGACAAAAAGTTCGCCTGTTTTGCGGCACTGGCCTGCCTGTCGCTGGCAGACCTGCTGATCTACCGAGGCTGGCTGGCCTATACCGATCCGACATTCGCCTTCTTTACGTTCGGCAGCATGGCCTGCCTGTGGATCGCCGCCATTGAGCGCCGTCACGGCTGGTTACTGGCATCCGTAGTGATGCTGAGCTGCGCGCTACTCAGCAAGGCATTTACCGCCTACTTGTTCTACGGAACGGCTGTTATGGTACTGCTGTGGCAACAGCCGCAGCGCCGTTTTTTATTATCGCCCGCATCTCTGCTCATTTTTTCCCTGGCGCTGATCGCACCCTTGGCCTGGTTCAAATCGATCCCGCAAGTCAGCGGGCATAGCTCTTCCATGCTGGGTGAAATCTTGCTGAAGCTCTCGGCCGGAAGCTGGCTGGGCTATTTTTCCCGTCTGTTGACCTACCCTGTGGAAACCGCCATCTGGCTGTCGCCAACCACGCTCGTCGCATGCTACCTGCTGTTCCGCAAGCGCATCAATCAGGTCGAATCCGCCCCGCTTCATTTTCGTGCCGCCACCTCGATCGCCGCGCTGTGCATCCTGCCCTACTGGCTGGCCCCGCAGGGCGGCATACGCTATTTGCTGCCGGTCTATCCGCTGATTGCCTTGGTCGGGGCTCGCATCATCTGGCGCGCCGGCGCACCGGCACAGACACTGGCCTTGCGCTGGTTTTCCGCCACGATCGCCCTTAAATTTCTCTTTGCCTTGGCACTATTTCCCTATTACCAGAGCCATTTCCGCGGCGAGAATTACGTGATCGCCGCGCATGACATCATGAAGCAGACCGCCGGTTATCCGCTTTATGCCGAGGATACGCGTTCGCTTACCGAAAGCATCGTCAGCGAAATCGATCTGCAGCGACTCGCCAAAGCACCCGTTCTGGCACCGCCTGCGGACTGGGACAACGGCTTCTTGCTTGCCATGATGCCGGATGGCACAAGCCAGATATATAGCAAGCTGCGTGTCGCCAATGACGACTTGTATCTGCTCTGCCGTGGCACGGCATGCACGGTACCCCAGATCATGCATACCCAAAATTACTGATCCAATACATTCATGCTGTTCAACTCCTACGCATTCATCTTTGCCTTCCTGCCGGTGGTGTTGCTGGGCTTCTTCTGGCTGGCCCGCATCAGCCATACCTATGCCGCCGCATGGCTGGCGCTCGCTTCGCTGTTCTTCTACGGCTACTGGAATCCCGCCTATGTCGGCCTGCTGCTGGGTTCCATCGGGTGCAACTACGCCTTCGGCATGTGGATCGCCAAGGCTGCGGTCCAACACCGCGACCGGCGCAAGAAACATCTGCTGATCTTTGCGATCACGGCCAATCTGGCCCTGCTCGGCTATTACAAGTACGCCAATTTCTTCGTTGGCAGCGTCAATACCCTGGCTGGCACTCACTGGCCCGTCGCCGAGATCATCCTGCCGCTGGGCATCTCGTTCTTTACCTTTACCCAGATCGCCTTCCTGGTCGATACCTATCAAGGCAAGGTCAAGGAGTACAACTTCGTGCACTACACGCTGTTCGTCACTTATTTCCCTCACCTGATCGCCGGACCGGTGCTGCATCACAAGGAGATGATGCCCCAGTTCGCTATGCAGGCGACTTATCGTTTCAGTTACGAGAATATGGCGGTCGGGGCTACCATTTTCTTCATCGGCTTGTTCAAGAAGGTCATACTGGCTGACAACATCGCCTATTACGTACCGTCAATATTCGATGCCCCGGCTTCAGGAGTACAGTTGACCTTCGTCGAGGCCTGGGGTGGCGCGTTATGTTATGCACTGCAGCTGTATTTCGATTTCTCGGGGTATTCTGATATGGCCATCGGGCTGTCGCGCATGTTCGGAGTGGTGTTGCCGCTCAATTTCCATTCTCCGTATAAATCGGTGAATATCATCGAATTCTGGCGGCGCTGGCATATGACGCTGTCTCGCTTCCTGCGCGACTATCTCTACATCCCGCTGGGCGGCAATCGCAAAGGCAAGCTACGGCGCCATCTCAACTTGGTCACTACGATGTTGCTGGGCGGCCTGTGGCATGGCGCGGGCTGGACTTTCGTGATCTGGGGTGGGCTGCATGGTATTTATCTGGTCATCAACCACGGCTGGCAATCGCTGCGTAGCGCCTTGGGACAGAACCCCGAAGCACCCTTGTCCTGGCCGCTGCACTTGATGTCCGGCTTGTTCACCTTCCTTGCGGTCACCCTTGCCTGGGTGTTCTTTCGCGCCAGCGACCTGCATACTGCAACAACCATTGCGCAGACGATGCTTGGTTTCAATGGGGTTGCGCTTCCGGACAGTTGGTTTGCACGTATCCCGTCTATCCATACCTGGCTGGCTGCGCACAACCTGTTCGGCCCGAGCAACGGCCTGGCCACTGCCGGCATGGTCAATTGGATCTGGATACTGTTACTCATCGTTTGGCTGGCTCCCAACACCCAGACCATCATGCAATCCTTTAAACCAGCACTGGACACACCACAGCCACCCGCAAAATCACGTCTGATCTGGCGGCCAAACTTCCTGTCCGCTGCACTGGTATGGACATTGGCTTTCACGGCATTGATCAATCTGTCACAACAATCGACATTTCTCTATTTCCAGTTCTGACCATGCATAGACGTTACCTTTCCTGGCTGTTGCTACTAGGCTGCATCACGCTGCTGCCCGCCATCGCCCTTAATGTAATCCTGCTCAGGAACGAGGGGGACATCAAGGCCATGTCGTTTGCCGCCAGCGACTGGCAGGAACAGACCCATGGCATCACATTCACCCCCACACTAGGCAACAACGGCTTTTTCAAGACATTACGCTTGAATAGCCGTCTGCCTGAGATCGATACCGTGATATTCGGTGCATCTACCGCGATGACAATAGACAATGATATGCTGCCCAAGGGTTGGCGTTTGTACAACTTCACCCAGAGCGGCAGCCCGGTGCGGGACAGCATCGCGCAAGCAGAATACCTGCTGCAACATGCACCACAGATCAAGCATTACATCATAATGATAGATTGGGCCATAGATTACGTTTATGAGCCAGAGGATCCCCCAGTGCTGGATTTGAAACGCGCAGATCGAACGCAAGTATTGGCACAAAAGCAACCTTCCCCGACCTTGGCCATATTGCAGGAAGCCGTTTCCTATCCGCGCATGTCCAAGCTTTGGCAAATATTTCGTAGCGTAATGCGTTCGTCCGACCCAACAGACGCATTCAGACAATACTTCTTACAACTGGGCAGTGATGAATACCTCTGTCCGGACGGAAAATCACGCGGTAAGGATTTTGGCGTGTACAACCGCGGCGCATGCAACGGCTTCCGCTACGACGGCAGCGCCACCTTTTCCGATTACACCCGCGTGGAAAACGTTTCCGCGTTAATCATAGGCGCCACGTCTTCCAGCTCGATGTATGCCAAGGCCTTGCAACATACACGTGGAATCCCCGATCAGAAGCTGCTGGATCGCTTAGCCGCAATAAATAACAAACTTGCAACTGCTGGCGGACAACTGATACTGATCATGCCGCCTCTGGTGCCCAACATGGAGCAGGTTTTGTTGCACAACCCACAACTTGGCCACTACCTGATGCAAACTAAAAAATCTCTTTCCGACTGGGCGAGCTCGCAACGAATCGTGTTATCCGATTTCGGACAAAGCGAACGATACGGCTGCCATGCCGACGAGTTTCTCGATCCACACCACGCTACACAGAGCTGCTATCAGAAGATATTCTCCTCCTACTGGCAGGATGCCCAAAGACCAGACAAGACCGCAGCAATCCCGCGGAAATGATGTCGTCGTAAATGGGTCGCCATACCGCTCAAATTTCCCTTACTCGAGGCTGCTGGCGTAGAATCCGCAGATAGCCCCTCACAAGAGCCCTCTAAGGAACATATGGAAAAGTCGGCCAATCTGGATTTATCCCTGTCCATAGTCGTACCGGTTTACCGGAGTGCAGTCATTCTGCCAAAACTCGCCGCGCAAATTTATGATGAAATGCGCAAAGAGGGCTTTG
>JACPVZ010000168.1 GCA_016197305.1 Nitrosomonadales bacterium
ATCTGGTGTGTGTTTCAAGGGATACGTTCAAGCCGGTGCGGGTGCCGGAAGCGCTGAGCTCGCAGTGGGACAATAAAGGGAAGGTTAGCTAATGGAAGTGACACAGGATTTATCTTTTATCCACCTGATCAGCAACGCCAGCGTGCTGGTGCAATTGGTGATGGGCTTGCTGCTGCTGGTGTCGCTGATGTCGTGGTGGTATATCTTCCTCAAGCTGTTTGCGATCCGTGCCGAGGCCAGGCTGACCGAGGAATTCGAGGAGGCGTTCTGGCGCAATTCGAACCTCAATGACTTGTACAAGCACTCCAGCGGAACGCCGCAGGCCGAGCAGGGTGCGCTGGAGCGGATCTTCTGCGCCGGTTTTGTCGAGTTCGTCAAGCTGAAGAAGCAGCATGGCGTGGACAGTACTGCGGTGATGGAAGGCACGCGCCGCGCGATGCGCGCGACTTACCAGCGCGAGATGGACAGGCTGGAGTCGCATCTGGCGTTTCTCGCCTCGGTCGGTTCGGTCAGCCCCTACGTCGGCCTGTTCGGCACCGTGTGGGGCATCATGAATGCGTTCCGCGGCCTGGCAAATGTCGGGCAGGCGACGCTGGCGCATGTCGCGCCGGGCATCGCCGAGGCGTTGGTCGCGACCGCGATGGGCCTGTTTGCGGCGATTCCCGCGGTGGTTGCCTACAACCGTTACGCGCACGACATCAACCGTCTGGCGACGCGCTTTGAAAGCTTCAGCGAAGAGTTCTCCAACGTCTTGCAGCGTCAGCCATGAACTTCTTTCGTGCAATTTTGAGAGGTGTTTGTGAGATCTAACCGCCGGTCGGGCAATCGTCTGATGAACGAGATCAATGTCGTGCCGTACATCGATGTGATGCTGGTGCTGCTGGTGATCTTCATGGTGACGGCGCCGCTGATGAATCCCGGTCAGGTCGATCTGCCGCAGGTGGGCAAGTCGCTGGCGCCACCGGTTGCGCCGCTGGAGGTGATCATCAAGAAAGACACCACGCTGGCGTTGCGCGATCACGGCAAGGGCGAGGCAGAGAGTCGGGTGTCGCGCGACGAACTGATTGCGATTCTGAAAGCCAAGCAGGCGGCGCAGCCCGAGCAGCCGGTGGTGATCTCTGCGGACAAGAGCGTGCGCTACGAAGAGGTGATCAATGTGATGGATGTGTTGCAGCAGCAACAAATCAGGAAGATCGGCCTGTTGACGCAAACCAGGGCGAAATGAGCGCGGCCGTCTATCACGAACCTTATCGCCTTCCTGCCGGCCTGCTGGCGCTGGCGGTGCACGGTGCATTTTTTGCGCTGCTGTATTTCGGTTTCACCTGGCAGGCCCTGCCGCCGGCGACGATGAGCGTGGAGCTATGGCATGACCTGCCGGATCAGGCCGTTGCGCCGCCAGCACCGGAAAAGGTCGAGGAGGCCGTTCTGGAAGAGCCGGTGCCGCCGCCCAAGCCCGAGATCGCGTTGCCGGCCAAAAAGAAGCCCGAGCCCAGGCCGGTCGCGCCCAAGCCGCAACCCAAACCGGTGGCCAGCAAGCCGGTCGAGAGCAGACCTGACAGCAGTGCCGCCGATCAGCAGGCTGCGCAGGCGGCGCGCGAGCGTGCCGAGCAGGCTGCCGCGATCGGTCGAGTAGTGGATGAGTACGTCGCCAGGATAGTCGCCAAGATCCGCCGCAATATCGTGTTGCCTCCCGGTGTGGCGAATGATGCGCGCGCCGAATTCGCCGTGACGCTGTTGCCGGGCGGTACGGTGTTGAATGCCAGATTGTTGAAGTCCAGTGGTTTTGATGCTTATGACGATGCGGTGGAGCGTGCGATCATCAAATCGCAGCCGTTGCCGTTGCCGCCGGACCCGGCGATGTTCAACCGTTTTCGTGAATTGAAGTTGGGCTTCAAGCCCGCAGAATAGGAAGGTCGTCATATGTTCAAGATGTTGCGCGGTGTGTTTGGTGTGCTGTGTCTGGCTCATGCGGCGCTGGCCCATGCCGTCTTGAATATCGAAATCATCGGTGCCGGGGAGCATCAGATTCCGGTGGCGATTGTGCCGTTTGCCGGAGACGCACAGCTGGCGCAGGCGATCAATGAGGTGGTGTCCAGCGACTTGCAGCGTAGCGGTTTGTTCCGCCTGGTCGATCCGGCCGGCAAGGCGCCCCATGAGCCCGGCGAAGTCAATTATGCGGACTGGCAAGGCGCGGACGGTCTGGCGATAGGCTCGGTCGAGCAGCAGGCCAATGGGCGCATCGAGGCGCGCTTCCGTTTGCTGGATGTGGTCAAGCGCAGCGAGTTGATGGGGCAGGCCGTGTCTGCGGCAGATGGTCAGGTGCGCGCGGTCGCGCATCGAGTCGCCGATTTGATCTATGAAAAACTGACCGGCGACCAGGGGGTGTTCAGCACCCGTATCGCCTATGTGAACCGGCATGGGCAGCAATACCGGCTGATCGTCGCCGACAGTGACGGTTACAACGAACAGATCGTGCTGACGCAGAACGACCCTATCATGTCGCCTGCCTGGTCGCCGGACGGCAGCCATCTCGCCTATGTGAGTTTCGAAAGCGGGCATGCCGTGGTGTACGTGCAGTCGCTGTATATCAACCAGCGCAAGGTGGTAGCGAATTTCCCCGGCAGTAACAGCGCGCCTGCCTGGTCGCCCGACGGCAAACAGCTGGCGATCGTGCTGTCGCGCGACGGCAGTTCGCAGATCTACCTGGTGCGTGCCGATGGCTCAGGACTGAAACGGCTGACTTTCAGCGAGGCGATCGACACCGAGCCGAATTTTTCCCCGGACGGGCAATTCCTGCTGTTTGCTTCGGACCGGGGCGGCAGCGTGCAGATTTACCGCATGCCTGTCGAAGGCGGGCTGGCGCAGCGCCTGACGTTCGGCGGAGGGGCGAATTTTTCGCCACGCCACAGTCCGGACGGCAGCGGTTTTGTGTTTGCTCATTTGAACAATGGCAAGTTCTATATCGCCAGCCAGGATTTTCAGACCGGGCAGATGCAGCTGATTACCGACGGAGGCTGGGAAAAAAAGCCCAGCTATGCACCCAACGGCAAGCTGATCCTGTTTGCCAGCGAGGCGCGCGGTCGTGGTATATTGGCGACTGTTTCCAGCGATGGCCGTGTCAGACAGCACATGTTCACGCAAAATGGAGATGCACGCGAACCAGTGTGGGGACCACATCTTTAACCTAACTTAATAAAGGGGAAGCGCCATGAAAAAGCTTATCGTCAGTATCGTTTTGGTTAATTTGCTCGCCGCCTGTGCCAGCAAAAAGCCGCCCGAGTCTGCTGCAGAAGCGCCCAAGCCTGCACCGGTTGCTGCTCGCGAGGAACCAAGGGCTGAGCCTGCGCCTGCTCCAGTGGCCAGAACCGAAGTCGATCCATTGAACGACCCGAACAGCATCCTGGCCAAGCGCAGCACCTACTATCCGTTCGACGTGTCTGTGGTGCAGGAAGAAGACAAGCCGGTCGTGCAAGCGCATGCCAAATATTTGAGCGAACATGCCAATCGTAACGTACGCCTCGAAGGTAATTGCGACGAGCGCGGCAGCACCGAATATAACCTGGCGCTGGGGCAGCGCCGTGCCGATGGCGTGAAGAAGATGTTGCAACTCGGCGGTGCCAAGGCCGGCCAGCTGGAAAGCGTCAGCTATGGCGAAGAGAAGCCGCGCGCATCCGGCCACGACGAGGCCTCCTGGGCGCAGAACCGCCGTACCGACATAAAGTACTGATGCAACAACGATGCTGAAGCAACGTGTCCTCATCCTGCTGACTTTGGGTTTTGCCGCTCCCGCGCAAGCGGGGTTGTTCTCGGACGACGAAGCGCGCAAGCAGGTCCAGCAGGTTGAGGCGCGAGTGCAGAAGCTGGAAACCGGCGTCGTGCTGAAACTCGAAACCTCGATCGAGCAGCACACCAAGTCCATGCTGGACTTGCAGGGGCAGATCGAGGCGCTGAACAACGAGATACGCAAACTGCGCGGACAGAATGAAGAGCTTGCGCACGGCTTGCAGGATGCCGAAAAGCGCGAGAAGGATTTTTACGTGGACCTGGATGCGCGCCTGCGCCATTTCGAGTCCGCCGAAGAAACCGCGAAGGATGCGCCGCCAGGTTCGTCGGCCGCGCCCTCCGCCGACCCTCTGGATCCGGCTGTTGAGAACCGTGCCTATGAAGCGGCTTATGCGCTGTACCGCAAGGGTAACTATCCAGATGCGTTGAAGGGATTCCGGGAATTTCTGGGTAAGTATCCGGATTCGGTGCATGTCGCTAACACCCATTACTGGATGGGTAATGCGCAGCTGGAGCTGAAAGACCATCAGGGTGCGCTGGCGACATTCCAGGACTTGCTGAAGAACTTCCCGCCCGGCAGCAAGACGGCCGAGGTGCTGTTCAATATCGCTGCCTGTCAGCAGGAACTGAAACAAAATGCCGCGGCGAACAAAACCCTCAAGCAACTGATCGCGAAATACCCCGCCAGCGAAGCTGCCGACAAGGCTAAGAAGCTGCTCGCCAATACCAAGTAGTTCAACGATGACACCCAACCATTCCGACGCGCAATTGCGCATCAGCGAGATATTCTTTTCCCTGCAGGGGGAGACCAGTCGCGTCGGCCTGCCCACGGTATTCGTGCGGCTGACCGGCTGTCCGTTGCGCTGCACCTATTGCGATACGGCCTATGCCTTCAGCGGCGGGCAGACGATGAGCATCGCGGAGATCCTGTCGCAGGTGGCAGGATTTGGCGCGGCCTATGTGACCGTCACCGGCGGCGAGCCGCTGGCGCAGAAGAATTGCATTCCTTTGTTGCAGGCGCTGTGCGATGCCGGCTACCAGGTGTCGCTGGAAACCGGAGGGGCAATGGACATCGGCGCGGTGGATGGGCGGGTGATGCGCGTCGTGGACATCAAGACGCCGGCATCCGGCGAAGTGGACAAGAATCGCTGGGAAAACCTGCCGTTGCTCAACCGCCACGACGAGATCAAGTTCGTGCTGTGCGATGAGAGCGATTACCAGTGGGCCAGGCAAATTTTGGAGCAACACCGGCTCGCGGAAAAATGCCCGGTATTGTTTTCTCCCGCGCATGGCACACTGAATGCCACCCAGCTGGCCGAATGGATCTTGCGCGACCGCTTGCCGGTGCGTTTGCAGGTGCAGCTGCACAAGCTGCTGTGGAACAACGTGCCGGGGCACTGATGATGAAACGCGCCGTAGTGCTGCTGTCCGGAGGGTTGGATTCGGCGACCGTGCTGGCGATGGCGCGCGCACAGGGCTATGCCTGTTATGCGTTGAGCGTGGATTATGGCCAGCGTCACCATTCCGAACTTGCGGCTGGGCAGCGCGTGGCGACTGCGCTGGGCGCCCAGGAGCTGCGCGTGGTAAAGATAGACCTCACCGGTTTCGGCGGTTCAGCCTTGACCGACAACAACATTGCAGTGCCGCAGCAGGCCAGCGCAGGCATCCCGCTGACCTACGTGCCGGCGCGCAACACCATCATGCTGTCGCTGGCGCTGGCCTGGGCCGAGGTGTTGCAGGCGCAGGATATTTTCATCGGGGTGAATGCAGTGGACTATTCCGGCTATCCAGATTGTCGTCCCGACTATATCGAGGCGTTCGAGCGCATGGCCAATCTCGCTACCCGTGCCGCGGTCGAGGGGCATCCGCTTACCGTGCACGCGCCGCTGTTGCATCTTTCCAAGGCGCAAATCATCCGGCAGGGGACGGTGCTGGGGGTCGACTATGCGTTGACCGTGTCCTGTTATCAGGCCGATGAACAGGGGCGTGCCTGTGGCCGTTGCGATTCCTGCCGCCTGCGCCGTGACGGTTTTATGGCCGCCGGTGTGGACGATCCGACGGTATATCGGAACGCATAGCAGGCGCCTTGGCGCAAGCGGTATTTTGCGTTGACAGGGTGGGCTAAATCCGTATAATTCGCGCTCCTTTGCAGCGCGGGTCGTTAGCTCAGCCGGTAGAGCAGCGGACTTTTAATCCGTTGGTCGCCAGTTCGAATCTGGCACGACCCACCAGTTGTACAGGTGGTTTCAGCAGTTCAAACATGCCGCTTTAGCTCAGTTGGTAGAGCAACCGCCTTGTAAGCGGTAGGTCGACAGTTCGAGTCCGTCAAGCGGCACCAATAAAATAAAGCCTCGCAGCGATGCGGGGCTTTTTTATTATCGGGCACATCCCCAACGGCAAGGCTCCGACTTTCACCTTTCAAGGGCTCGTCGCCGTAGAATGGCAAGATGAAATCAGTGATCATCGTAGTGCTGCTAATCTTGGCCGGATGCGCCGTGCCGGTGACGAAACCGGCATCCGGTCAAGTGGCAACGCCAGCAGCGACGACAGGCGAGGTCTCTGGCGACAAACGCGCCTATACCGTCTCGCGCCAGGGACGTGCGTACTATAGTCAAATCGAGGAGCTGAAGGCCGTTGCGCTGAGCGAAGCCAGGATCCATTGCATTAACCGGGGCAAGTCTCTTAAAGTGGTGAGTGTCGACGAGGTTCGTGTCGATGCATCCGGGCGTACCGAGGCTGAGGTGTTGTTTACCTGTGAATGACGATCGCAGCAGCATGCGCAGATCGGAATTCTCTGGCATATACCGGCTGAGTCCGGATATTTTTTTCAGTTAAGCATTCCTTAAGCTGGGCCGGTTAGGCTGTGCACATTGCAACTCGACCCGGGAGGGAAAATGTTTCGAATCCGTTAAGGCCTCAAATGTTTTTTTGCACTTAAGCATTCCTTAAGCCTGGTTGGTTAACCTGCACACCTCGCAACTCAACTTAGGAGAAAAAAATGTTTCGAATCTATACAGTAATTGGTTTGGTATCGGTGGCTGCAATGGGTTTGGCAACGCAGCCCGCATTTGCTCAAACGCCCAATGAAACACTGGCCTCTTTCAAGACTGCGGCGGCGGGTGACGCTAAGTTCCAGGGGTTTTCTGCGACACGCGGCGAGCAGTTCTTCAAGGCCAAGCATGGCAAGGAATGGAGTTGTGCTTCCTGCCATACTGACAATCCTGCGGCACCGGGTAAACATGCCAACTCTGGCAAGGATATCCAGCCGCTCGCACCATCCGCCAATGCGGAACGCTTCACCGATATGGCCAAGGTGGAAAAATGGTTCAAGCGTAATTGCAACGATGTGCTCGGAAGAGTATGCACCGCGCAGGAGAAGGGCGATGTGCTGAGTTATCTGCTGACTGTTAAAAAATAAGGAGACTGCCATGTTGAAGACCTATAAAAAATATCCTCAAGTGATCGCTGCGGCTTTGTTGGCGATGGGTATGACGACTTCTGCGGTTTATGCAGACGATGATGGCGATGAAGACGAGCGCGGCGGCTATTCTGAGAGCCGTGGTGGCAAGTACGGCGGTGAAGATCGCGGCAAACCGGTGCAGCCGGCCAAGGTGAACGCCAAATGGAAGCAGGAATGCTCCAGTTGCCATATCGCCTACGCGCCGGGGTTGTTACCTGCCGAATCGTGGCGCAAGCTGATGGCCGGGCTGGACAAGCATTTCGGCTCGGATGCTTCGCTGGATGCGCAGGACAGCAAGGAGATCACCGCATTCCTGGTGGATAATGCCTCGAATCGCTGGAGTGCGCCGACCGCTCCGTTGCGCATCACCGAAAGCGCCTGGTTCAAGCGCAAGCATGACAGCCACGAGATCAATCCTGCGGTATGGAAAAACCCGAAGGTGAAGAGTGCCGCGAACTGCCAGGCATGTCATACCACGGCGGAGAACGGCGATTTCAGCGAGCGTAACATCAAGATCCCCAGGTAAGGTGTGACACGGCAAACGGAGGCGGTATGAGTCAGCGTATCTTGGTTTGGGACGTGCCGACGCGGGTGTTTCACTGGTTGTTCGCGATCAGCTTTGCGGCATCGTGGTACATCAGCGAGGCCGATGAATGGCTGTCGTTCCATACCTTTTTCGGATACCTGATGCTGGGGCTGATCGGCTTCCGTTTGATCTGGGGCGTGGTGGGCGGGCATTACGCCCGCTTCGCCGAATTTATGTGCAGTCCACTGGCCGGCTGGAGATATTTGCGGCAGGCGCTGTCGGGAGCGGGTGCGCGGTATATTGGGCACAATCCTGCGGGCAGCCAGGCGGTGTTGCTGTTGCTGGTTCTGGGGTTGGCAGTGTGCCTGACCGGGATGTTCACCCAGGGGGCGGAGGAGCAGCAAGGGGCGGTGTCCGGCTGGTTCGGGGTCAAGACCGGCGTGATGTTCAGGGAGGCGCATGGCTATATCGCGATCCTGATGTTGGTGATGGTGATCGGCCATCTGCTCGGTGTGGCGATGGAAAGCCGTTTGCACAAAGAGAATCTGGCGCGTGCGATGGTGACCGGCATCAAGGAAGCGCCCCAAGGCAGTGCGGTTTCCAAACCTTTTCGAGGCGTGGGGGCGCTGTTGCTGATGATGGCGATCGCCTTCGGTATCTGGTGGTTCTTCTATGCCTGGCATGAGCCTGTCGAGCAGAGGCTGGGGCATGACGATGCCAAGCTGGAGGGGCCGCACGTCGCATTTGTCGGCCCGAAGTTGTCGGATAACGCTCAATGGCGCGAAGAGTGCGGCAGCTGTCATCTGGCTTTCCATCCCAGCCTGCTACCGGCGCGTTCCTGGCAAAAACTGATGGCGCAACAGGATCGGCATTTCGGCACCGACCTGGCGTTGGATGCCGATGTAAGCGCGGCGCTGCTCGAATTCCTTGTGAAAAATGCCGCGGAAAACAGCAAGCGGGAGGCGGCTTTCAAGATCAATCGCTCGATCAAGCCCGACGTGACGCCGCTGCGCATCACCGAGACGCCGTACTGGGTCGGCAAACATCGTGAAATTGCCGACTCGGTGTGGCGTTCGGCCAAGGTGAAAAGCAAGGCGAATTGTGCGGCCTGCCATCTGGATGCCGATGCCGGCACCTTCGAGGACGCCGCGATGCAGCTTCCGCGCTGAGGGGGGAATATGCGGATATTGGTGGTCGAAGACGATGTGCTGCTGGGCGATGCGATACAGGCGGGCTTGAAGCAGGCAGGTTATGCGGTCGACTGGATGAAGGATGGAGCGACGGCCGATCAGGCGCTGGCTACCGAGCCTTATGCCGCCGTGGTGCTGGACCTGGGATTGCCCCGCCTGTCCGGGCTGGAGGTGCTGCGCCGCTTGCGCGGCCGCAGTGCGGCATCGGCGCATATCCCGGTGTTGATCCTGACCGCACTGGATAGCGTCGACGACCGTATCAAGGGGCTGGATGCCGGAGCCGATGATTATCTGGCCAAGCCTTTCGACATGGGCGAGCTGTCGGCGCGCTTGCGCGCGCTGGTGCGACGTTCCGGCGGCAGCGCCGCTCCCGTGTTGCAGGTCGGCGGCGTCACGCTCGATCCCGCCGCACATCAGGTGCTGTACCGGAACCAGGCGGTCGATATCTCTGCGAAGGAATTCTCAGTACTGCACGCATTGATGCTGAATGCTGGGAAGGTGTTGTCGCGCACCCAGCTTGGCGAGCAGCTTTATGCTTGGGGTGAAGAGGTGGAAAGCAACGCGGTGGAAGTGCATATCCACCATCTGCGCCGCAAACTGTTTCCTGATTTGATCCAGACCATACGCGGTGTGGGCTACCTGGTTCCGGCCGACAAGAATGCTTGAGATGAACAAATATCCCTCATTGAACAAGCGGCTGCTGGCCTTGGCGCTGACGACGGTCATTGCGGTGTGGCTGGTGGCGACCGCCTTCACCTACCAGGATGCGCGTCACGAATTCAATGAGGTGCTGGATGCCCATCTGGCTCAGGCCGCGTCACTGCTGATCGCGCAGACGTCGCAGGATATGGATGAGATCGAAACCGAACACGCGCCGCTGTTGCACAAGTATTCGCGCAGAGTCGCATTTCAACTGTGGGAGCAGGGCAGCCAGTTGCGTCTGCATTCCGCCAATGCGCCGCAACAGCGCCTTGCCACGGTGGAGCAGGGTTTCAGTGACAGCAGTATCGACGGTGAACGCTGGCGCGTATTCAGCTCATGGGATGAGGCGCACAAATATCTGGTGCAGGTGGCGGAACGTACCGAGGTGCGCGACGAGCTGGCGCAGGGTATAGCCGGGAATCTGTTGCTGCCGATGCTGGTTTCGCTGCCTTTGTTGGCTGCGCTGCTGTGGCTGGCGATCGGGCGCGGATTGCACCCGCTGGTCAAGCTGACCCGTGAGATCGAGCGGCGCGCGCCGGAAAATCTTGCGCCGCTCGATGCGGGAGTCGTGCCGCGCGAGGTGTTGCCGTTGGTCGAACGGTTGAATCGCTTGTTTGTGCGCATCGCGGCTTCGATGCAGAAAGAACGGCGCTTCACCGCCGATGCCGCGCATGAGTTGCGTACGCCGGTTGCGGCGATCAAGGCCCAGGCACAGGTGGCGCGTGCTGCCACCACCGAAGCGGAACGCACCCATGCACTGGACAATGCGATTCTCGGTTGCGACCGTGCCGCGCACCTGATCGAGCAGTTGTTGACGCTGGCGCGGGTCGATACGCTCGATGGCGAGGTGGTGGAGTCTTGCCAGTTGCACAGCCTCGCGGCCGAAACGGTCGCCGCGCTGGCTCCTGCGGCGCTGGATAAAGGTGTTCAGCTCGAATTGCACGCGGAGGCGGCGGTCACGGTGCGGGGCAACCCGGCGCTGTTGCGCGTGTTGCTGCGTAACCTGCTGGACAATTCGATCAAGCATACTGCGCCCGGTACCGTGGTGCAGGTCGGCATCAGCCAGGGGCCAGGCCAGGTGTTTCTGACGGTCAGCGACAACGGGCCGGGTATCGCAGCAGAAGAGCGCGAGCGGGTGCTGGAGCGTTTTTATCGCCCGGTGGGCACGCAGGCCAGCGGTAGCGGGCTGGGATTGTCCATCGTCAAACGCATCGCCGAGCTGCATCATGCAGATCTGCAATTGTTGCCGGCCCACACCGGCTCTGGCTTGCAGGTGCAGGTGGCATTTAAAGACTGAACTGCAGTAGCCGAAATTTGTTGCTGAGAGATTACGCCGTTGAAAGAGATGCTTTAATTTTTCAGCAAATCGGCTAAGGAGCTCTTGTCCAATGAGGCAAAAAAATCTTCCTGGGCTTGCCTGAGCACTCCCTTCAAACGACAGCGAGGCAGAAGCGGGCATAGCGAAGGGCTGTCCTTCATGCATTCGACCAGGGCCAGATTGCGTTCCATCAGGCGTATTACAGAACCGATGGAGATATCCCTGGCATCCTGGGCCAGTCGGATGCCACCATTCCGGCCACGCTCGCTGGCAACGAAACCAGCGCTGACCAGTGCCATAACGACTTTCATCAGCGAGCTTTTTGAAACACCGCATGCCTTGGAAATCTCCAGAATGGTAGCCGGGGAGCTATTTTTTCCGAGGTAGATCAGTGTGCGCATGGCGATATCTGATGATACGGTTAATTGCATGTGTCTGATCTCAATGTGGACCCCGGCATTATAGAGGGTCCTTTCCGCGATGTTCGGGGATGTGGGGAGTAAAAAGATTCTTTTTTGTTGAATCTTTTTTTGCGCTGATATATATTCCGTAAAAATGAATCTTTAAAGGAGTGGGTATGTATCAGCAAATAGCTTGGATTGTTTCTGCGACATTGATTGCCTTGCTGGCAATTACTTTTATATACGTGGTTAGAAACGGCAGCGTGCGAGGAGATGGTGGGCAGATTGCCGTAACGACAGGCCTGTGGAGAGGACGATTGTTGTGGGGATTGACTATCGTGTTTATCCCGACCATGGCTTACACCTTGGCCAAGCTACCCTACGTGAGCAAGAAAATCGACGGCATCAGTGTTGTCGAAGTCCAGGCCAAGGGACACCAATGGTATTGGGAATTGTCACAGACCGAATTGCCTGTGGGCAAAACGATAGAGTTTCAGGTGACCTCCGCCGATGTGAACCACGGCTTTGCGATCTATGGTCCGGACATGAAGATACTTACCCAGACCCAAGGCATGCCTGGCGTGACCAATGTGTTGCGCTATACGTTCGAGCAGCCCGGGACTTACAGGATACTGTGCCTGGAATATTGCGGGGTGGCGCATCACACGATGATGACCGAGCTGCATCTGGTCACCCAATAAGTTTTCCTACGGAGAAAAAAATGAGCATACAAAAAGACAGCATTTCCCTGCACGCCTGTGGGGCGGTCAAAGTTTACGCGGCAATCTCGGGGGTGGTGATACTGCTGATGATGGTGTTTGGCCTGGTCATGCGCAT
>JACPVZ010000169.1 GCA_016197305.1 Nitrosomonadales bacterium
AGTAAAGGCGGGAAGGTGCGCGTTGAACACATGCGGGACAGTTATTGGCAGCGCCGCTATAACGGTGCGCGGCGCATCATCACTTCAAACCGCGGCGCGCTTCCTTGAGTGCCTCGGCAAGCTGGAATACCGACATTGCGTAGAAGTCGCTGTTGTTATAGCGGGTAATGACCTCGAAGTTGTTGAAGGCCAGCCAGAACTCTTTATCGTCCTGCACGGTGAAATCCATCAGGCGGGCCGCTAGGTCTCCTGATGGGTAGCCGCTTGCGATCACGCCGGAGGCTGTCCAGGCCGAGATGGGCCGGGCCGTTGCAATCGCACCGATGCAGTTTTCTGTGCTGACGCCGGCACGCAGCGTGACCGGTTCACCCTTGATCCAGCCGTATTCGTGCAGATAGTTGGCGACACTGCCTATCGCATCGCGGTCTTCGCGCATCAGATCCACGGTCTGGTTGCCATTGAAATCGATTGCGTATTTGCGGTAGCTGCTCGGCATGAACTGCGGTACACCCATCGCGCCAGCATAAGAGCCGCGTACGCTGAGCATGTCGAGCTGCTGCTCGCGCGCCAGCAGCAGGAAGTTTTCCAGTTCGCTGCGGAAGAACCCGGCGCGGCGTGGATAATCGAATGCCAGTGTGGTCAGCGCGTCCAGCACCAGGAAATTCCCCGCATTCCGGCCGTAGATGGTTTCCACACCGATCAGGGCGACGATGATCTCCTGCGGTACGCCGTATTTACGCTCGGCGCGGCGCAGTGTCAGACGGTATTTTTCCCAGAACTCCAGGCCCAGTCTGATGCGCTGCTGATTCACGAAGGCGGCGCGATATTCCAGCCATGGCTTGATCGTCGAGGGACGGGAGATCGCCTCGATGATTGCTGGACGATGCTGTGCCTTGTCGAATGCGCGTTGCAATTCGGCGCGGTCGAACCGATGTTTGCTCACCATCTCTTCGATGAATTCCGGGATGCCGGGCAGCTCGGCAGCGCAGGCAACGGGGGAGGTTAACGAAAATGTCAGCAGCAGGCAGATCAGGCGGGCGATATTCATGGCTGCGGATTCTACCCGATGGATGCTCGACAGGCTGGCGCAACTGCTGGTAAATTGCACGCTGTCCAATATCGCTGAAAGCTGACTGTCATGACGGGTACCACTCAACATCATCGCCTCATCATTCTGGGTTCCGGCCCGGCCGGATATACCGCCGCAGTATATGCGGCGCGCGCCAACCTCAACCCGGTGCTGATCACCGGCCTAGCCCAGGGCGGCCAGTTGATGACCACGACCGATGTCGATAACTGGCCTGCCGATGCGATGGGCGTGCAGGGTCCGGAGCTGATGGCGCGTTTCCAGCAGCATGCGGAGCGTTTCAACACGCAGATGATCTTCGACCATATCCATACCGCGAAGCTGCAGCAGAAGCCGTTCCTGCTGGTCGGCGATGCGGGCAGCTACACCTGTGACGCGCTGATCATCTGCACCGGCGCCTCGGCGCAATATCTCGGTCTGCCTTCCGAGCAAGCGTTCATGGGACGCGGCGTGTCCGGCTGCGCGACCTGCGACGGTTTCTTCTATCGCGGCCAAGAGGTGGCAGTGATCGGCGGCGGCAATACCGCCGTCGAAGAGGCGTTGTATCTGGCCAATATCGCCAAGCATGTCACGCTGGTGCACAGGCGCGACGCTTTCCGCGCCGAGCGCATCATGGTCGACCATCTGATGGAGAAGGTGAAGGAGGGCAAGATCACGCTGCAACTCAACAGCACGCTGGACGAAGTGCTGGGCGATGCCAGCGGCGTGACCGGCATGCGGATCAAGAATGTGCAGAGCGGGGAAAAACGGGATATCGCGTTGAGCGGGGTGTTCATCGCGATCGGGCATAAGCCGAACACTGATATCTTCGCCGGGCAGCTGGAGATGAATAACGGTTACATCCAGACCCGTGGCGGTTCAAATGGCAATGCCACGGCGGCAAGCATATCGGGCGTGTTTGCCGCAGGCGACGTGCAGGACCAGATCTATCGTCAGGCGGTCACCAGTGCGGCGACAGGCTGTATGGCGGCACTGGACGCGGACAAGTATCTGGCATCGTTGGGCAAGGTCTGAGCAGCCCTGAACGAGGCGATGAAGCGCTCCACGGAAAAATCTCCGGAGCAGGCTGAAAGCGAAGACATGGCGCTGTTTCGTGCGGCGATAGGCGCGGTGCAGCCGCTTCCGCAGCAGAACCGCATCGGGCCGCAGCGCTTGCCACGTCGGGCCATTTTCAGGCAGCCACTCGCAACAGCACACATTCCGGACAATCTGTCCGATTTTTCCGCTGAATCGGCGCCGGAGGAATATCTGAGCAACGGCCTGTCGCGCATGACGTTGCGCAAGCTGCGGCGTGGGACTTGGCCCATACAGGACAGGCTGGATCTGCATGGCAACAACAGCGACGCCGCGCGCAAGTTATTGCTGGAGTTTCTGCATCAGGCCAGGCAGCGCGATTTGCGCTGTGTACTGGTGATACACGGCAAGGGGATGAACAGCCAGGGAGGGCAAGGCGTGCTGCGCAAGCTGACGCGGCACTGGCTTACCCAGCATGCGCAGGTGCTGGCGTATTGCGATGCGCCTCCCGGAGAAGGTGGTTCGGGGGCTGTCGTGTTGTTGCTCAAGGCGGCCACGAGCTGCGATTTCCCTTAATCCGGACGGGCTGCTAGACTTGAGTCGGTGATGACGAGGAGCGCGAATACCATGAAAAATTCCCTGTTTGTGCTGTTGCTGCTGTGTGCGGTGAATGCCCATGCCGGGCTGAGCAAGTGGGTGGATGCGGAAGGCAATGTGCATTATTCCGATATGCCGCCACCTGCCAATGCGCAGGCCAAGACTTTGCGCGCTGTTCCGGCAGCGGGAGCAGCGGCGCAGGAAGCGAAGCCGGGCAGCGCCCCCTCTGCGGCAAAGACTTACGTCGAGCGCGAAGCGGAATTGAAGAAGGCGCAGCTGGCCAAGAAGGAGGCTGCGGACAGGGCTGCTCAGGAACAGGCTGCTGCGCAAGCGCAGGCTGAAAACTGCGCCGCGGCGCGACAGAATCTGCGCACCTTGCAGGAGATGCCGCGCATTTCCGAGCTGGATGCGAATGGCGAGCGTATCTTTCTCAGCGACGAGCAACGCCAGCAACGCATCGAAAAGGCACAGCAGACCATCAGCAGCCTGTGTAAATGAGGGCTGTGCAGAATATTTAATCTGAGATTCCCAGGGGTCAGCCTTGGGCGGTATAGAACGACAAGAAGATGACACATCATCCGCCGCGCAAATCCGGCATTCCCCAGCCCTTGACCTTGTTTGCTGCCGCTCGGCCAGTGCGCGGCGCGCCGTCATGTCCACGTTAAGCGCAGCCATTTCGGGCTGGGGCCGTTACCCGCTGCAAACCTGCACTCTGGAGCGTCCTGAACGCTATGCCGATCTGCGGTGCGATGCACCCAACCTGATTGTGCGCGGTCAGGGGCGCAGCTACGGCGATGCGGCGCTGAACGAGAACGGGCGGGTGCTGCTGACCGAGCGGGTGAATCGCATGCTGGCGCTGGATGAAACTGGCGGCATCTTGCGTGCCGAGGCCGGCGTGACGCTGGCGGACATCCTCGATGTGATCGCGCCCAAGGGCTGGTTCCTGCCGGTCACGCCGGGCACAAGGTTCGTGTCGCTGGGCGGCTGTGTGGCGGCGGATGTACATGGCAAGAACCATCACCACGACGGCTCGTTCGGTGCCCATGTGCTGGGCATTGAACTTATTCTTGCCGACGGACGTCATGTGCGTTGCTCTCCCGGCGAGCAGGCCGAGCTGTTCTGGGCGACAGTGGGCGGCATGGGCTTGACCGGCATCATAGGCGAAGTGACGCTCAAGCTGGTCCCGGTCGGC
>JACPVZ010000158.1 GCA_016197305.1 Nitrosomonadales bacterium
CACAAGAGTCAAGCTGGCGAGTGGTAGTTTTTAACCCTTACGATTGGAGTAATCATGGCTGTAACTATGCGTCAAATGCTGGAGGCTGGTGTGCATTTTGGTCACCAGACCCGTTTCTGGAACCCCAAGATGGCGCCGTTCATCTTCGGTCACCGCAACAAGATTCACATCATCAATTTGGAAAAGACGGTAGCGATGTTCGCCGAGGCGGAAAACTTCGTGCGCAAGCTGGCGGCAAAGAAGGGCACCATCCTGTTCGTCGCGACCAAGCGTCAGGCACGCGACATCCTGCAGGAAGAAGCAGTGCGCGCGGATTCCCCGTTCGTCAATCATCGCTGGCTGGGCGGCATGCTGACCAACTACAAGACCGTGCAACTGTCCATCAAGCGTCTGCGCGAGCTGGAGCAGATGACTGCCGACGGCACCGCTGAAAAGGTTTCCAAGAAGGAAGCGCTGATGATGAAGCGCGAGCTGGAAAAGCTGGAGCGCAGCCTGGGCGGCATCAAGGATATGCAGGGCCTGCCTTCCGCGCTGTTCGTGATCGACGTCGGCTACCAGAAGGGCGCGATCGTCGAGGCGCAGAAGCTGGGCATCCCGGTGATTGGCGTGGTCGATACCAACAATTCTCCGCTGGGCGTGGATTACGTCATCCCCGGCAACGATGACTCCACACAGGCTATCCGTCTGTATGCACGCGGCATCGCCGATGCGGTGCTGGAAGGTCGTGCGCAGTCCCTGAACGAACTGGTCGAGCAAGTCGCTGAACAGGCGGCTTAAGCTGAATCAAGGCGCAGAAAGGGGCGCGAGCCCCTTTTTTTGTAAGTTTTTTATAAGAATCTGGAGTTGAAAATGGCGGAAATCACGGCAGGTATGGTCAAGGAATTGCGCGAGCTCACCGGTCTCGGCATGATGGAATGCAAGAAGGCGCTGGTTGAGTCCAACGGCGACATGAAGGCGGCTGAAGAGCAATTGCGCATCAAGAGCGGCGCGAAGGCCAGCAAGGCAGCGAGCCGTGTCACCGCAGAAGGTGTGGTCAGCGCATTCATCGCTGCGGACGGCAAGAGCGGCGCGGTGGTGGAAGTGAACTGCGAGACCGATTTCGTGGCAAAGAACGACGATTTCGTCGCGTTCGCCAAGAGCGTTGCGGAAACCGTAACCAAGCACAATCCGAGCGATATCGATTCCTTGTCTGGGTTGCCGATGGCCGGCGGTTCTGGAAGCGTCGAGGAAACCCGCAAGGCGCTGGTGATGAAGCTGGGCGAGAACATCACGATCCGCCGTTTCGAGCGCTATGCGACGACTACCGGCAAGCTGTCCAGCTACCTGCACGGCAGCAAGATCGGCGTGCTGCTGGATTACACCGGCGGCGACGAGGCGCTGGGCCGTGACATCTCGATGCACATCGCGGCGAGCAAACCGAAGTCGATCGATGCATCCGGCGTGAATCCGGCCGATATCGAGACCGAACGCCGTATCGCGATCGAGAAGGCGCGCGAAGGCGGCAAGCCCGAAGCGATGCTGGAAAAAATCGCCGAAGGCACCGTGCAGAAATTCCTCAAGGAAGTGACCCTGCTGGGCCAGGTATTCGTCAAGGCGGAAGACGGCAAGCAGACCATCGAGCAGTTGCTGAAGAGCAAGGGCGCGTCGGTGACCGCGTTCCAGATGTTCATCGTCGGCGAAGGTATCGAGAAGAAGGTGGAAGACTACGCGGCTGAAGTGGCTGCAACCATCGCAGCTGCATCCAAGGGTTGATCGCGATGAGCGCCACCGCCTACAAGCGTATCCTGCTCAAGCTCAGCGGCGAAGCCCTGATGGGTGACGACAGCTACGGCATCAATCGCACGGTGATCGAGCGTATCGTCGCCGAGATCGCCGAGGTGGTCGGGCTGGGCGTGCAGGTGGCGATGGTGATCGGCGGCGGCAACATCTTCCGTGGCGTGGCCCCTGCCGCAGCGGGGATGGACAGGGCGACCGCCGATTACATGGGGATTCTGGCCACAGTGATGAACTCGATGGCGTTGCAGGATGCGATGACGCGTGCCGGGCTGGATTGCCGGGTGCAATCGGCATTGAGCCTGGAGCAGGTCGCCGAGCCGTTCATACGCGGCAAGGCGCTGCGCTATCTGGAAGACGGCAAGGTGGTGATCTTCGCCGCAGGTATCGGCAGTCCGTTCTTTACGACCGATACCGCCGCCGCGTTGCGCGGTGTGGAGATGTGCGCCGAGGTGGTGATCAAGGCCACCAAGGTGGACGGTATCTATACCGCCGATCCGAAGAAGGATCCGCAGGCGATCCGCTACCAGAGCCTGAGCTTTGACGAGGCGATCAGCAAGAATCTGCAGGTGATGGATGCGACGGCATTGACGCTGTGCCGCGACCAGAAGTTGCCTATTATCGTGTTCAGTATTTTCAAGCCCGGCGCGTTGAAGCGTGTGGTGATGGGCGAGGGCGAAGGTACGTTGGTTCGTGTGAATTGATTTGGGAGACAGGCTGTGATTGCTGATATCAAAAAAGTTACCGAGCAAAAGATGCAAAAATCGCTGGATGCATTGAAAACGGATTTGAGCAAGGTGCGTACCGGTCGTGCGCATACCGGCCTGCTGGATCATGTGATGGTCGATTACTACGGCGCGCAGACCCTGGTTACCCAGGTTGCCAACGTGACGCTGATTGATGCCCGGACCATAGGCGTGCAACCCTGGGAAAAGAGCATGGTCGGTCCGGTCGAACGCGCAATACGCGATTCCGACCTGGGATTGAACCCGGCGACCAATGGCGAAATGATCCGTGTGCCGATGCCTATGCTGACCGAAGAGCGTCGCCGCGATCTGATCAAGGTGATCAAGGCGGAAGGCGAGACCGCCAAGGTGGCGGTGCGCAATATTCGCCGCGACGCCAATAACACGCTGAAGGAAGCGCTCAAAAACAAGGAAATCGCCGAGGACGAAGAGCGTCGCACCCAGGACGAGATCCAGAAGCTGACTGATCGTTTCGTCGCCGAGATCGACAAGGCGCTGGTAGCCAAAGAAGCCGACCTGATGGCGGTCTAATTGGCT
Organism: Nitrosomonadales bacterium; assembly: GCA_016197305.1. Classification (GTDB taxonomy): domain Bacteria; phylum Pseudomonadota; class Gammaproteobacteria; order Burkholderiales; family Gallionellaceae; genus Gallionella. The sequence continues at coordinate 3,057 of JACPVZ010000158.1, forward strand.
GCGCTACCCAGCTCGACACGCACCATTCCCGAGATTGCCCCTGTGCCGCGCCACATCGCGGTCATCATGGACGGTAATGGGCGTTGGGCCAAGCAGCGCTTCATGCCGCGGGTGGCCGGTCACCAGCGCGGTGTGGAGGCGTTGCGCGAGGTGGTCAAGGCCTGCCGCACGCTGGGCGTCGAATATCTGACCGTGTTTGCGTTCAGCAGCGAGAACTGGCGGCGTCCTGCCGACGAGGTGTCCTTCCTGATGTCGCTGTTCCTGAAAATGCTGGAGCGCGAAGTTGCCAAGCTGCACCAGAACAATATCCGCCTGAAAATCATCGGCGACCGCAGCCGTTTCGACGACAAGCTCAGGCAGACGATGCAGGATGCCGAGCAGCTGACTGCCGGCAACACCGCGCTGACGCTGACCATTGCCGCCAATTACGGCGGGCGTTGGGACATGATGAACGCGGTGCAGAACATGCTCGGGGAACATCCTGAATTGGCCCGGGGATTTTCCGAAGAGGACCTGTCTCCGTATCTGGCGATGAGTGACGCTCCCGAGCCTGACCTGTTCATACGCACCGGCGGCGAGCAGCGCATCAGCAACTTCATGCTGTGGCAGCTCGCCTATACCGAGCTGTATTTCACCGATACGCTGTGGCCGGCTTTCGGCCAGAAAGAGCTGGAGAAGGCGATCGCGTCATACCAGCGCCGCGAGCGGCGGTTCGGTCGTACCAGCGAACAGCTAGGCGGCGGACAGAACGACAAGGGTGCACCACATGCTTAAGTCGCGCGTGATCACCGCCATCGTTCTGCTGGCATTGTTCCTTTCCGCATTGTTCGTCTTACCCAATGCCGCTTGGGTAGCCCTGGTGGTCATCATGGTGTTGCAGGGAACCGTCGAGTGGTCGCGCCTGGCGAAACTGTCGGGCAGGGCTGCGAGCGTCTACTGGGGAGCGACACTGCTGATACTGTTGGGTTTGCTCTGGTTCGATGCGCGATTTGCCGCAGAGCAGCAGACCGGCCTGCATCTGTTGGTCTATGCGGTGTCGGCGCTGTTGTGGCTGATCATCGCGCCTACCTGGATGATCGTCGGCTGGAAAGTCGAGCATCCTGTGTTGATGGCGCTGGTGGGCTGGGCGGTGCTGATTCCGACCGGCCTTGCGATGCTCGATCTGCGGACGATCAGCCCGTGGATATTGCTGTTTGTGATGTGCCTGGTCTGGGTCGCGGACAGTGCGGCTTATTTCGCCGGGCGCAAATTCGGCAAGAACAAACTGGCTCCC
>JACPVZ010000016.1 GCA_016197305.1 Nitrosomonadales bacterium
ATGGGATTTTCCAAAGAACCTACTGACTATAACAAAACCGCGCTTTCAGACCTGCAAGGTGCATGGGCTATATTGAGAGACGCTGTCGTCAATGATTTTAGCTTCCAAAATTCAGACACACTCCTGTTTTACATTGACGAGGCGATGAGTTTGGAGTTTGTGAAGAACTTGAAATTGATGAAGGAATTGCTTCTGTTTATTTGCAATATTGCCAGTCAATCTGCACCGGAAGAAATCTTCAAATTGGCTGAAATGGTAAGGGAGGTCTTGGAAGATGTTTTCTCGGCAATCGCGGAAGGTGAAAAGCTTTGCCAGAGGTAACTTAATTTAGTGCATTTCGTTGTGAATCCGCGATATGTTAAAAAACACTTATCGGCGTAATAACGATTGCAGCACTATAACAATAAAAAAATTGATGCCGGACTGCTCGGCAAAATCGTACTCGCCCGCTTTCTGGAGTTGCCGCTACGGACTTTCGACCGTCTCGTAACCCAAGTGGAGTTATCCACCGGGTTCGACGCCCTGCGCCCCTGGGTGACCGTGAGTCAATTGGAAGGCGCGCAGGTGGAGCATGATGCGGGCGAAGCCACTCAAACCCAAGTCTCCCCGGTTCTGGGGAAGATACACGATATGAAAAACTTGTATCCCGGCACTGGGGCGAGCAGGGGGCTGATGTTTCTCTACCACTGCGACAGTTACGTGCGGGAATACCGGTTCGATGAAGAGGGTGTGAGCCTCATGATGTCTCGCCCGGACTTCCCTGCGGAACTAGCGGGCGTATTGCGCAGGTTGCGCCTCATCAATACCCGAAACCGGCTCACCCACGCACTGATGCAGGCAGTGCTGGTATCGCAAGCGGCATATCTGCGTTCTGGGCAGGCTTTGGCGCTCTTGCCCATGACCCAGGCGGAGATTTCCACCCGGCTGCGATTGGAGTCGAATCTTTCCGTGGTGGCAGATCCGGGCCGGATTTCCCGATTGGTGCGCGTATTGTCCATCGCACTGCCGAACGGCGAAACGGTGCCGATGGGCGGACTTTTTCCGAAGCCTCGACAGGTTCATTGCCATTTCGTGGATCATGTGATTAAAATGGAAAAAGTATGGATGCTACAGGAGGAATTGCGGGAGCCGCTGACGGATGGTGCCATCGTCGCCATCCTTGAGTGTGAATATGGCCTTCGTTTGTTGCGGCGCACGGTGGCCAACATCCGGCACGACTTGGCGATTCCCGATTTTCGGAGTCGCAGCCAGCGCATGAATTATCTGGCGGCGACCGAGGGGTTTACCGCACTGCTACCGTTGACTTATCAAGTGCTGCGAACTGCGGTTCCGGCCCAGTCGGGTGTGTACGAAATCCGGGCGGCGTTGGGTTCGCCCGCTAGTGAAGTAAAAGCAGGATGGTTTGAGAAAGGCGCGCCGTCGGGGCCGCACAGCGTAGTGTATATCGGCTCGACTGGAGATTTGCGCAAGCGACTGGGGGATCACCTGCGCGGCAGTAGCGATAATGTGTTACTTTATAACCATCTTGCAGATGGTGCCGCGCGGGTGCGGTTTCGTCTGGTCAGCGAAGGGTGGCGCTGGGCGGAGCGGGATCTGTACCGGGTGTTTTGCGAAACCTTCGCCGCCCGACCCTCGCGAACTCAACGACGCCGTTCCCGACATCGTCGCCGCCCTGATGCTTCAGTGCGTGGCGAAGCAGGTCGAGGCCCGACCATCGGGCTTCAACACGGTGGCCGCCAGTCTGGAGC
>JACPVZ010000017.1 GCA_016197305.1 Nitrosomonadales bacterium
ATAAGCGGGCGCGCAATGTCGGCGATATCCTGACGATCAATATCGTGGAAAAAACCACGGGCAACATGAAGTCCAGTGCCAGTGCCAGTACCGCGAACAGCATCAATGCCGCCACCCCGAGCGTGACGCTAGGCCCGCTGGCAAAATTGTTGTTGAAGGCGTTTACCGTGACCAGCAGCAGCAGCAACAAGGCGGCGAGCTCCGGTGCGGGTGCGGTTGCCGAGGATATTACCGGGACGATCACGGTGACGGTGATCGAGGTGCTGGCGAATGGCAACCTGGTGGTAAGCGGTGAAAAACAGGTTGCGCTGAATCTGAGCGACGAGTTTATCCGGTTCTCCGGGGTGGTGAATCCGACCACGATCACCAACCTGAATACCGTTCAATCGACACAGGTCGCCGATGCGCATGTCGAATACAAGAGAGCTGGCGCGATGAGCGAAGTGATGAACGATGCTCAATCACTGGGTTTTTTGGGAAGATTTTTCATGTCGGTGCTGCCGTTCTGATGGGTAGGGGTGAAACGATGAAGCGATTATGGCTGGTGGCGATATGTATGCTGGTTTCGTTGCCGGCATCGGCAGACCGTATCAAGGATATGGCAAGCATCCAGGGGGTGCGCGACAACCAGTTGATCGGTTACGGCATCGTGGTCGGACTGGACGGCAGCGGTGATCAGACGACACAGACACCCTTTACCGTGCAAAGTATCATCACCATGTTGTCACAGATGGGAGTGAATCTGCCGCAAGGCACCAGCTTGCAACTCAAGAACGTTGCGGCAGTGATGGTGACTGCTACCTTGCCTCCCTTTTCCAAGCCCGGGCAAACGATAGACGTGACGGCTTCGTCTATCGGTAATGCCAAGAGCTTGCGTGGCGGAACGCTGTTGATGACACCGTTGAAGGGGGCTGATGGACAGGTGTATGCGATGGCCCAGGGCAACGTGCTGGTCAGTGGTGCTGGCGCTGCATCGGGAGGCGCCTCTGTCCAGGTCAATCACCTGAGTGTCGGGCGCGTACCGGCCGGTGCGACCGTGGAACGTGCGGTGCCTACTCTGCTGGGACAAGGCGACTTTATTCATCTGGAGCTGAATACCAGCGATTTTACGACGGCCGCGCGTGTCGTCGACGCGATCAATGCGCAGATTGGCCCAGACTTGGCATCTGCGCAGGATGGTCGCGTAATCGAGGTGCGTGCGCCAACCGGCAATCAACGCGTGGCCTTTATCGCGAAAATCGAAAACCTTGAAGTTGACCCGGCGCAAGGGATTGCCAAGGTGATCATCAATGCGCGTACCGGCTCGGTGGTGATGAATCAGGCTGTTCTGCTGGATTCATGCGCCGTGGCACACGGTAATTTGACCGTGGTGATCAATACCGACAGCAGCGTGAGCCAGCCGAACGCGCTTTCTTCCGGCACGACGGTGCAAACCGATAAAACCACGATAGACGTCAAGGCGGACAAGGGTGGTTTGGTGCAGCTCTCAAAAGGCGTATCATTAAGCGAGGTGGTCAAAGCGCTTAATTCGATAGGCGCGACCCCGCAGGATTTGTTGGCGATTTTGCAAGCAATGAAATCCTCCGGTGCGTTGCATGCGGAGTTGGAGATTATCTGATGGTTGCACGACTGGATAATGCGGCGAAACTGGCGATAGACACGCAGAGCTTGGAGCAGTTGCGTGCGCAGGCCAAGCATTCACCCGATCAGGCGCTGAAGTCCGCTGCGCAGCAATTTGAATCGGTATTCCTGAACATGATGCTGAAGAGCATGCGTGAGGCCAGCCCTCAGGACGGCATGCTCGATAGCGAGCAAACCCGGATGTTTACCGGGATGCTGGATCAGCAATTGGCGCAGAGCATGGCGAGCCGCGGTGTGGGGCTGGCCGATATCATGGTCAAGCAACTCAGTCGTGGTGCGGCTTTGCAGGAAGGCGGGGCTGCGACCGGATTGCCGCAGGCGGTGCAATCGGTGAAAGTGCCCTCTGCCTTTGGCGAAGGGGTACAGCAGGATTTCGTCAACCGGATGTTGCCTCATGCGATGCAGGCCGGACGCGACAGCGGCGTGCCGCCGCAGCTGATGTTGGGTCAGGCAGCGCTGGAAAGTGGCTGGGGCAGGCGCGAGATACGGATGGCGGACGGCAGCAACAGCTTCAATTTGTTCGGTATCAAGGCCAATGCCGATTGGCATGGCAAGGTCGCGGAAGTGATGACCACAGAATACCGCAATGGCCTTGCCTATAAACAGACCGAGAAATTCCGCGCCTACTCTTCCTACGCGGAGGCATTCCAGGACTATGCCAACCTGATCGGCAACAACCCTCGTTACGCGGCGGTGCTGCAGCAGGGCGGTGATGTGGTCGGGATGGCGCAGGCTATCCAGAATGCCGGGTATGCTACAGACCCATTTTATGCGGATAAGTTGGCGAATATTATGGGGAAAATCAACCTGGCCGGTTGATGGCCTCAAGATTTTTTCGGGGTTGCCGATAACACAGGCGAGAGCCCGGTTGGGCGAACAGAGGATATTCCGTGGCAGACCTATTTAGTTCGGCATTGAGTGGTTTGAACGCAGCCCAGATGGGCATGACGACCACTGAGCACAATATCGCCAATGCGACCACGCCTGGCTACACGCGGCAACAGGTCGTCACCAGTTCACGAGCCGGACAGCAGACTGGAGGCGGTTTCATCGGGCAGGGGGTAGATGTCGCCAATGTGCGGCGGATTTATGATCAATTCCTGAATGCGCAGGTATTGCAGGAGCAGAACCAGGCCAGTTATTTGACAGCTTATCATTCCGCGATGAAGCAGATCGACAATCTGGTCGCCGATCCCAATGCCGGTGCATCTCCCGCGATTCAGAGCTTCTTCGATGCGGTGAATGGCGTTGCCAACAACCCGGAGTCCATCCCCGCACGGCAAACCTTTCTGGCCAGTGCGCAATTCGCAATCAACCGATTCCAGGCGATCGACCAGCGGCTGACCGACATCGCAAACGGCATTGCCGGGCAGGTTTCCGGAAGCGTTACGACCATCAATACCTATGCGCAACAGATCGCCACGCTGAACGGCAATATCAAGCGTTCGGTTGCGGCCAACGCATTGCAGCAGCCCAATGATTTGATCGATCAGCGCGATCAGGTAATCGCCAAGCTGAATCAGGAAATCAAGACCAGCGTGTTGCAGCAGGGGGATGGCACGGTGAACGTATTCATAGGCAACGGCCAATCGCTGGTGGTCGACGAACAGGCGATGCGGCTGCAAGTTGTGCAGTCGGCAAGCGACCCCGCCAAGGTCGATGTCGCGTATGTGAACAATGGCAGGCTGGCTACGCTGCAGCAAGGTAATTTGCAAGGCGGAAATCTGGGCGCCTATCTGGCCTTCCGCGACCAGAGTCTGGAACCTGCCCGCAATGCACTTGGCCGAGTGGCATTGGGGCTTGCTGCGAGCATGAACCAGCAGAACCGTCTGGGCCAGGACTTGAATGGTGCGGCAGGGGGCGATTTGTTCAACACGATTTCTGCGCGTGTCGACAAGAATGCAAACAATAATGCCGCATCCGGGCTTCCAACCGTGACGATTACAGATGTGGCCGGATTGACCACCAGCGATTATCAGCTGCGATTCAATGGCAGCAGCTACACGCTGACACGGCTGTCTGACAATGTCACAACGAACTATGCAAGCTTGCCGCAGACCGTGGATGGCATGACGATTGCGGCACCTGCCAGTGTCGCTGCGGGAGACATTTTCCTGATTCGCCCCACTGCGAACGCCGCACGCGATATCCAGCTGGCGACCAATGATCCGAGCAAGATTGCATCGGCGTTGTCTCTGCGAGGGACGGCTTCGCTTAAAGCGGGTGCAATTTCAACCGCGACGACTGTCGCATCTGGTGCGATCAGCGGTACGGTCGTGAGTGGCGTGACGACTACGCCGGCGGTCGGTGCCATTACCGTCGATGGGAAAACGCTGTTCACCAATACGATCGCGGCAGGCGCAACGGGTACGCTGATCACGGCAGCCGATCTCGATACTGCTTGGCCAGCCTTTGCCGCGGCCAATCCGGGCTATACGCTGACGGGCACTTTTGCTGCGGGCACTGCACAGATCAACAAGGCCGATGGCACCGCGATCACCCTGGCTGCCACCACGTCGGGTGGCGCGGGTGGCGCGATCACCCCTTTTGCCGCAGCGGGTGCGGGCTTTATTGGAACGACCAATCCTGCTTCGGTTGCAAGCATGACGGTCAATACACCGGGCAATGCGAATCTGGCGACGCCGGTCTCGATCACGTTTACCGGACCGACGACCTATACCGTGACCGGAGCCGTGCCGGCTGTGGCCGGCGTGCAGACCTATACTGCCCCCACGATCAGTTATAACGGCTGGACGATGCAGCTTTCCGGCGTGCCTTCCACAGGCGATGTGTTTAGCGTTGCCGCAAACAGCGCTGTCGCAAAGGTCAGCACCGGAGCGTTAAACCTTGATCCGGTCAGTATCAGCTTTACCAGCGCGACCGCCTATAACGTGGTCGAGATGCGCGGTACCCCACCCGTTGCGGTGACGCTGGGGACAGGGACGTATGCCTCCGGAGGCAACATCAGTTACAACGGCTGGACCGTGCAGATAGCCGGAGCGCCGCTGGCAGGCGACGTGTTCAATATCACCAAAGGCAGCACCCCGGGTTCGATGCTGGCTACACCGGCTACAACCAACGCAGGCGGGGGGACGATCAGCGGCGGGACATTGAGCCCGCAACCGTTCACGATCATGTTTAACAACCCGCCGACCAGTTACACGGTCGCGGGCGCCGTGCCTGCCGTGGTCGGATCCATACCTTATGTCGCTGGACAGGACATCAGCTATAACGGCTGGACGGTGCAAGTCACTGGGGTGCCGGTTGCCGGGGACGTGTTCAGTTTTGCTCCCAATACCAATGCGGTGGGCGACAATCGCAATGCTTTGTTGCTGGCAAGTCTGCAGAGCCAGAATTTGCTGGCGAATGGTACGGCCAACCTGCAGGGGGGATATGGGCAGCTGGTCGGGCAGGTGGGGGCAACGACCAACGAACTGGCGGTGACCAGTCTGGCGCAGAACAATATGGTCACGCAGACCGTTGCGGCACAACAATCGGTTTCAGGGGTCAACCTGGATGAGGAGGCTGCAAACCTGATACGTTACCAGAACGCATATCAGGCCGCAGCCAAGGCAATGCAAATTGCCAGCACGATGTTCGATGCGATTCTGGCCTTAGGAAAGTAGGTGTGAGATGAGAGTCAGTTCCGGTACGATATTCGATCAAAATGTGGCTGCGCTAACCCAGCAGCAGACACGCTTGTTGCAGACACAGCAGCAGGTTTCCAGTGGGCGTCGCATCCTGACCGCGGCTGATGATCCAGTTGCAGCAGCGCGTGCGCTATCCATTTCCCAGTCGGATGCGATGAACACCCAGTATGCCGCGAATCGCACTGCGGCGCGCCACACCTTGTCGCTCGCCGAGAGCACATTGCAGAGCGTGACCTCGTTGCTGCAGGATGTGAAAACTGCAGCGGTCGGTGCAGCAAATGGCTCGTTGAACAACAGTGACCGCCAGACTATCGCAACCGACTTAAGCGGGCGGTTGCAGGAGTTGATCGGCTTGGCAAACAGCACGGATGGTGCGGGTAATTACTTGTTCTCCGGATTCCAATCTGCAACCCAGCCCTTCGTCAATGCCGCTGGAGTGATGACCTACAACGGGGACGATGGTCAGCGATTGATGCAAGTTGCCGCCTCCCGGCAAATGGCATCCAGCGACAGTGGCGCCGATATTTTCATGCGGGTGAAAAATGGCAATGGCACGTTCTCTACCCAGGCTGTGGCATCCAATACCGGCAGCGGTGTGATTAGCGCGGGATTTCAGACCGGCGCGGTGACTGGACACAGCTACACGGTTGCTTTCGGGGCTATCAATACGCAGGCGCCAACGGGTACCAGGACGGTCGCATCGGGCGCGATCAGCGGATCCGATGTGACCGTTGCCGGCACGACGGCCTCTACCGCAACGTTTACGGTGGACGGCATCACGCTGTTTAGCAATACCGTCGCGGCAGGCGCTACCGGCACGCTGATTACGGGCGCCAATCTGGATGCGGCATGGCCTGCATTTGCCGCTGCCAATCCTGGCTATACCTTGGCCGGCACATTTGCGGCCGGCACGGCACAGATCACCAAGGCGAATGGAACGGCGCTGGTGTTGGCGGAAAACCAGACGGCCGGTACCGGCGCCACGCTTTCGGCTTTTGCTGCCGCAGGCGCGGGATTTATCGGTACGACCGTTGCCGGGACCGGGATGGGCGGGACGATCAGCACCCCTGCAACCGTGACCAATGCGGCCGTCGCAACGGGCCACGATTACAGCATCACATTTGGCTCGGGCGGAACGACCTACAGCGTGCAGGACCTGACAACCAATAAGCCTGTGCCGGGAATGTCCAGTGTGGCTTATACCTCGGGTGCGGCGATTGCGTTTGACGGCATTTCCGTTGCGGTCAGCGGCACGCCGGTTCAAGGCGATGTCTTTAATGTGGCTGCTCCGACATACTCGGTGACCGACAACACTACAGGGGCGACGGTGGCTGCAGCGCAGAAATACGTGAGTGGCCAGGCCATCAGTTTCGGCGGGATGCAGTTTGATATTTCCGGCATTCCGTTGCCCAACGACCGCTTCACCGTACAGCCCAGCGGCAACGTCAGCATATTCCAGACGATTTCCGATCTGATTTCCGCCTTGAATACTCCGGTGGGAGTTGGCAACCCGACTCAGGCTGCAGCGTTGAACACCAGTTTGCAGACGGCGATGAATCTGCTGGATCGCGGCCTCAACAACGTGTTGAGTGTGCGTTCCTCATTGGGATTGCGTTTGAGCGAGGTCGATGCGTTGCAGGTGACGGGCGAGGACTTGAGCCTGCAATACAAGCAGAACCTGTCTCAGTTGCAGGACGTTGACTACAACAAGGCTTTGAGCGACCTGACACAGCAGCAGATCGGTCTGCAGGCCGCGCAGAAATCCTTTGTCAATGTCTCCGGGCTTTCGCTGTTCAACTATCTCTGATTTTATCAGTCTCTCTCAGCCGCCCTCTGCGGGCGGCTGTTTTGTTCGCGTCCACCTTAATGCGCGGGCGTTTTGAGAATGCCTGTGGTTGTGCTGATGGCCTCTTGCGTCAACCTGTCGAGTAATGGAGCCAGATATGGTGTGGACAGGATCAGCACAAAAAAACCTACGGCCAGCGTGATGGGGAAGCCGACCGCGAACAGATTCAGTTGCGGTGCGGCTCTTGTCAGGATCCCTAACGCGATGTTGGTGATCAGCAGTGCCGCAAGTATCGGCAGCGAGATCTGCAGGGCGTACGCAAAGATGCTCCCTCCCCAACTGGCCACCCCGAAGAAGCTTTTGGCCGACATCATGCTGCCGATCGGGAGTGTGTGAAAACTTTC
>JACPVZ010000137.1 GCA_016197305.1 Nitrosomonadales bacterium
GTACATCGGGAACCCGACCAGCGTACCGAATGTGCCGGGCGCCTTGCGCGCCAGCCCGCTGCCGAAACCGAACGACAGGAAATGCGCCGGATGACTGAACAGGAAACGCCAGTCCGGCTGAACCTTCAATTCATGGAAATGCGGTTCGTCAGCGAAAATGGTCATAGCCGGCGGCCTCGACGTGGATGGATAACCCGGCTGCATCGTGCACCACGCAGCCGCGCGTTGCAACCGTCCTGCCGATGCAGGCGAGCGGCAGGCCGAGACGTGTAGCGATACTCAACACCTCGGCATGACGCGCGGCGGGCACGGTGAAGCACAATTCATAATCGTCCCCGCCAGACAGCAAACATTGGTTTGCCAGTGCTTGCGGCAAGTAGCTACGCAACACTGCACTGCCCGGCAGCTGCACAAAATCCAGCTCCGCGCCGAGTTGCGAGGCCTCCAGAATGTGCCCCAAGTCGGCCAACAGACCATCCGAAACATCTATCGCGCTGCTGGCCACACCGCGCAACGCCAGACCCAAGGCCACGCGCGGGCAGGGTTGATGCAGCGCCGGTGCACAGGCCACGAATTCCGTTTCGGACAGCGCGACCCGGCCCTGCAGATGCGCCAGCGCCAAGGCCGCATCTCCCAGTGTGCCGGACACCCATATCTCGTCGCCCAGTTGTGCGCCGCCGCGGCGCAACGCCTGCTGCGCGCCCACCTCGCCGAAGATCGTCACGCACAGATTGAGCGGCCCGCGCGTGGTGTCGCCGCCGACCAGCTCCACGCCATGCTGCTGTGCCAGCGCGAAGAAGCCCGCGCTGAACCGCTCCAGCCATGCCGCCTCTACAGCGGGCAGCGACAGCGACAGCGTCGCCCAGCGCGGCAGTGCGCCCATCGCCGCCATGTCGGACAAGTTCACCGCCAGCGTCTTGTGGCCCAGCAGAAAGGGATCGGCATCGGCAAAAAAGTGCGTACCGCTCACCAGCATGTCGCTGGACACCGCCAGCACGTTGCCGGGGCTCACCTGCAGCAGCGCGGCATCGTCGCCGACGCCGAGCAGGGTGTTCGGCGTGGCGCGGGTGAAGTAACGGCAAATCAGGTCGAATTCATTCATCGTGTGTCAGGGCAGCGTTTGGCGTGCACCACCTCGCGCAACAACGCCTCGATTTCCGCCACATCGGCACTATGGCTGGAACGATATTGCTGGCGCGCAGCGCGGATATTTGTCAGTCGCGCCTCGATGTTAGCGCGGCCAAGTTGCTCACCCCAGTTGTCTTCCTGTCCGAACAATCGTGACACCAGGCGTTGCCCGACCTGCAGAGTATAGTGCGAAGAATCCGAATAACCCTGCATCAGCCTGTTGTCTCCTTCAGTCGGCAAGTCTTCGCCGGAAACGCTATCGTAGCCGCTAAAGTCCCAGATCGGGAATGGCTGGCGTCCTGCCTGCATCGCTGACTGGTCGTTCAGCTCAACCAGCCTGCGCTTCCAGTTCTCCCAGGTATCCCACAAGCCGGCTGCCGCCAGTGTCTCCCACTGTCGCGCATGCGACGGCGAAATAAACAAACGCAAATCAATCTGTCGATGCTGTGCCAGCTCAAAGATGGCCTGCAAATCGGCCAGTGACGACTGCGCCTCACGCCCGCGCACCGCGAAAGCAAACGCACATTGCGGATAGGGCAGATATTTTTCCATCAGGTACATGCGTTCGCTGGCGGTAAAGTAGCGATGATAATTGCCTTTCAGATACCCGGGATCGGTCGCCAGGCGGAAACCATCCGCATAACAGCACTCGCCGCCCGTGACCTGCGGATTGCGGTATTTAGTCAGCGCGTCCGACAACGTACTGATCGACAACAGCAACGTGGCCGGACGCAGCGAACTGTAATTGTCTTCCACATAATCCGACGGCGGCACAAACAAGGCATTGAAGGCAAAAAAATCCAGGCCAATCACCACTGTTTTCGCCCTGCCATTTTGCACCACCTGCTCGAACAGGCGACGCGTCTCGCGAAACGGCTGACCGAAAGTCGCCAGATTCACCAGACGCCTGCCGCGCAACGTCGGCTGTTCGCGCCCAATGCCGATGTCGGTGCGCGAGGTGCCTATGAACACCACATCCGCCGGCGTGCGTGCCAGCTTCACCGTCTTGAAGATACGCTCATTCATCACCCGCGATGCCGCGGCATCCTCAACAGGCTGATGGTAGATCGCATAGGGGTCCACCCACCAGTTGAAGCCCGCCAGTGCCGCGGAAAGCGACAACACCGCAAAAGAAAAGTGGGCGAAGTAACGCATCAGAACTGGAAGTAGATAAAGTCACGCACCCTGGTCAGGAACGACACCGAGAGCACAAACACCCCAGCCAGCAGCCAGGCATGCACCGGCGCAAAACGCCAGTCCAGCGCCAGCCAGCCGCGCGCCGGCTCGACCTGTTCCAGCACCGGATTGTGCCGGTGCAGCATCTGCTGCACATTAGGCCACGCCCACACGATCCACAGGCTGAGGATGACCAGGATCAGCGCGCGATCCGCATTCACCTTGGACAGCGGCGCCAAGCCGTTCATGGCCACCTGGTCTCCTAGGTGAGGAAATGCAGCCCCCAGATGGCGCACCAAGGATTCCGACAACGACACGCCATGCTGCCCCACCATCCCGTACAGCATCGAACTGGCCGTGGCCAGATCGGGTGCGCGGAAAAACACCCATGCCACCACGACCGCCAGAAAAGTCAACAGCACCGCAAAACGCTGTGCCAGCCAGCCGCCGCCACCCCATCCCACGCTGCGCTTGAACGCCAGCCAGGCGTGGTTAATCACCAGATAAATACCATGCAAACCGCCCCATATGACGAAGGTCCAGCCCGCACCGTGCCACAGCCCGCCCAGCAGCATCGTCGCCATCAGGTTCAGGTAGCGGCGCGTTTTTCCGTGGCGATTCCCGCCCAGCGGGATATACAGATAATCGCGCAGAAAACGCGATAGCGTCATATGCCAGCGCCTCCAGAACTCGATGATATTGGCAGCCTTATAGGGTGAATGAAAATTCAGCGGCAGACGCACATTGAACATCAGCGACAATCCGATCGCCATATCCGAGTACCCCGAAAAATCGAAGTACAGCTGCAACGAGTAAGTCAGCGCACCCAGCCATGCTTCGAACAGCATGGGCTGCCCCCCCTCCTGAACCGCGGCAAAAATCGGCCCGGGGAATTCCGCTAACGCATCGGCCAGCACCACTTTCTTGGACAGCCCCAACACAAATATCGTCACACCCAGCACAAAATTATCGGTATTGAAACGATAGCTACCGCGATGCATGAACTGCGGCATCATCTCCTTGTGGTGCAGCACCGGGCCTGCAATCAAGTGGGGGAAATAAGTCACGAACAGCAGATAGTGGACGAAGTTGTATTCCTTGATCTTGCCCTGGCAGGTATCCACCAGAAAGGCGATCTGGGTGAAGGTGAAGAACGAGATACCCAGCGGCAGCATGATCTCGCCCAGGCTCCAATGCGTGCCGATCGCGCCGTTGATACTGCCGACGAAGAAGTTCGCGTATTTGTAATAGCCCAGCAGCAACAGATTGGCGGCGATGGCAGAAACGAGCAGCGATTTCTTGCGCTTGGCCGCGTGCCGGACGCCGGCCTTGGCGATCCATATCCCGAACACGTAGTTGCACGCAATCGAACCCAGCAACAGCCCTACATAGGCCGGGTTCCAATAGCCATAGAAAAACAGCGAGGACAGCGCCAGCCAGGCCGCCGCATAGGCATGATTGATCCGGCCCAACTGAAAAAAACCGGCCAGCACCACAGGCAGGTACAAAAAGATAAACGGGTAAGAGTTGAACAGCATCTGTACTTCCTCAACTCATCCCATCAATAAATGGTACATCCACTAGCTCTGGTTACGCGCGCCGAACTCCACTGCGCGCAGTTGCGGGGCGAGCTTGTCGAGCACGCCGTTGACATACTTGTGGCCGTCGGTGCCGCCGAAGCTCTTCGCCAGCTCGACCGCTTCGTTGATCACCACCTTGTAGGGCACTTCCAGGTTCTGCGACAGCTCGAATGCGCCCAGCAGCAGCACCGCGAATTCCACCGGACTCAGTTCGGCCAGCGGCCGGTCCAGATGCGGGGTCAGCAGGGCTTCGATATCGGCATGCTGGCTCAACGCGCCGCGCAGCAATTTGGAGAACAGCGCCTTGTCGTAACGCCCCAGGTTCTTTTCGGCCTGGATCTGCTTCTCGATCTGCGCATCGTCACCCGCGGTGACGCGCCACTGATAAATGCCCTGCAGCGCCAGTTCGCGCGCGCGGTGCCGTGGACTCTTGTGCTGGGGTTTCCCAGCCTCGCTGGCGGCGCTCATGAAAGATCCCGCAGCAGATTCGCCATCTCGATCGCGACCAGCGCAGCCTCGCCGCCCTTGACGTGCATCCGCGCGATCGCCTGCGCATCGTTATCGGTGGTCAGGATCGCGTTGGCGACCGGCACGCCGCAAGCCAGCTGCACCTCGTTGACACAGCGCGCCGATTCATTGGACACCACCTCGAAGTGATAGGTGTCGCCGCGTATCACCGCACCGAGCGCGATCAGCGCGTCGTATTTTTCGCTCTCGGCCATATGCAGCAGCACCAGCGGTATCTCCAGCGCGCCCGGTACGGTGGCCAGCGTGATATCGTCCTCGCGCACGCCCTGCTGCACCAGCTGCGCGCGGCATGCACCCAACAAGCCCTCGCACACCTCGGGGTTGAAGCGGCTTTGCACGATGCCGATGCGCAGGCCTTTGCCGTCCAGGTTTCTTTCCAGTTCTTTCATCATTACCTTCCTCTATTCGTGATTGGCATAACTCACCACTTCCAAACCAAATCCGGCCATGCTCGGCAGCTTGCGCGGCGTCGCCAGCAGACGCATCTTGCCGACGCCCAAGTCGCGCAATATCTGCGCACCGATACCGTAACTGCGCGTATCCCATTGCGCGCCGTGATGCACTTCCGGCTGCGCGCTGGCGCGCGCCTGCAACTCCTGCGAGGTCTCGTTGCGATGCAACATCACCAGCACGCCGCACTTCGCTTGCGCGATTTTTTTCAGCGCATCGTGCACGCTGGTCGAATGCACGAAACTGCACTGCTCCAGGAAATCCATCACCGACAGCGGCTCATGCACGCGCACCAGCGTCTCGTCCTGCGCGCGGATATCGCCCTTCACCAGCGCCAGATGGGTGCGCTGCGTGGTCTTGTCCACATAGGTCGCCAGTTCGAGCTCGCCGTAAGCGGTCTGCACCTTGCGGCGCGCGACGCGCTCGACCAGCTTCTCATGATGGCTGCGATGCTCGATCAGATCGGCGATCGTGCCTATCTTCAGGCCATGCTGCCGCGCGAACACGATCAGGTCCGGCAGGCGCGCCATCTCGCCGTCGTCCTTGAGAATCTCGCAGATCACCGAGGCCGGAGTCAACCCGGCCAGTTGCGCCAGGTCGCATCCCGCCTCGGTGTGCCCGGCGCGCACCAGCACGCCGCCGTTCTGCGCGCGCAGCGGGAAGATATGGCCGGGCTGCACGATGTCGGCAGGCCTGGCGTTCTTGTCCGCCGCGACCTGTATCGTCCGCGCACGATCGGCCGCGGAGATGCCGGTGGTCACGCCGCTGGCCGCCTCGATCGACAGCGTGAAATTGGTCGCCAGCGGCAAGCCGTTCTCGCGCACCATCAGCGGCAGGTCGATCTGTTTGCAATGCGCCTCGGTCAGCGTCAGGCAGATCAGGCCACGGCCATGCTTGGCCATGAAGTTGACCATCTCCGGCGTGACGAATTCCGCCGCGAACACCAGGTCCCCCTCGTTCTCGCGATCCTCCTCGTCCACCAGCACGACCATGCGTCCGGCGCGGATTTCCTCGATGATTTCCCGTACGGGCGAAATTCCCGTGATGCCTGTTCCTGTCATGCCGGTTCCTTATGCATCATGCGTTCCACATAGCGCGCGATCAGATCGATCTCCAGATTCACCGCGGCCCCCACCTTCAATTCGTTCAGCGTGGTCGCATCCAGCGTGTGCGGGATCAAATTCACCTCGAACTCCGCACCCGCAACGCGATTCACGGTCAGGCTCACGCCGTTGATCGTGATCGAGCCCTTGACCGCGATGTATCTCGCCAATTCCTGCGGCACGCGTACCACCAGCCGCGAGCTTTCACCGGTGTCGTTGAACGCGACCACTTCGCCGACCCCGTCCACATGACCGCTGACCAGATGGCCGCCCAGCCGGTCCGACAAACGCAGCGCCTTTTCCAGATTGACGTGCCCGCCCTGCCGCTCCAGCCCAACGGTGCAATCCAGCGTTTCGCGCGACACGTCCAC
>JACPVZ010000138.1 GCA_016197305.1 Nitrosomonadales bacterium
GTGTTGCCCGGAATGCGTTTCAAACGAACCAACGGGGTATTGCCAACAAAAGACTCTATCGAGGGGTACATCGTCCTGCCTTGATTTTTGCAAAGGGTGCAATCATAACTGCGCCCGCAGAAAACTGCAGGCGCGATTGAAACAGGATGCCTGTTATGGCTTCGCGAATATCTCTTTCAGGAACACCGTCGCCTGGCGCCATGAATCCTTGTCTGCCTCGACGTTGTAGGCCAGCGGCAGCTTGAACTTCCTGCCCAGCTCATCTGCTTCCTGGTTGGTGAAGGCGTGTTGCGCGCCGGGATAGGTCACCACCCGGTAGTCCGCACCGGCCGCATCCATCTCCTTCCTGAACGCGGCGACACTGTCCGCGCCTATCATCGGATCGGCCTCGCCGCTGAACGACACGATGCGCGCCTTGATCTTGCCTGGCTGCGCGGGGCTGTCGGTACCCAGCGAGCCATGGAAGCTCGCCACGCCTTTCAGCTCCTCGCCCATGCGCGCCATGTTCAGCACGATGCTGCCGCCGAAACAATAACCGATCGCGGCCATCTGGCTGGCATCGACGCTCCTCTCCTTGCGCAACAACTTCATGCCGGCCTCGAAGCGCGCCTTGGCCACAGGCATGTTCTTGCTCACCTCGGTGGCGAATTTTCCGGCCTCATCGGGATGGTGCGCCTGCTTGCCATCGCCGTACATGTCCACGGCCAGCGCGGTGTAGCCCAGCTCCGCCAGCATGCGTGCGCGCTTGCGCGCATACTCGTTGTGCCCCCACCACTCATGCACTACCAGCACCGCCGGACGCTTGCCCTTGAACGCATCGTCCCAGGCGATATAGCCTTTCAGCGTCACGCCATCGGCCCGATAGCTCACTTCCTTGCCGTGCACCGCGGCCTGAGCCACCGCGCTGCCCGCACACAACAACACCGCCAGCAAAAATCTTTTCATAATCGCCTCCGTCAAAATTAAACCGCCACCAACGTCACCCGACGTTCAAAACACAAACTCCCGCCCCTGATGCTGGCGTTCCGGCCGGAACGCACCACAGGCGGCCATGACCTCTGCAAAAATCGCCTCCTCCTTGCCCGGCTCCATGTGCGTGATCAGCAGCTGCACCCGGCGCTGCAGGCGCGCCAGGCCGAGCGCCAGCGATTCGGCGGACAGATGCCCGGATGCGGCATGACTGGCCGCATTCAGCAAGGTGGTCTCTATCATCAGGTAGCGCAGGTTGCCGATGCCGTTCAGCGCATCCCAGAATTCCACGCAATCCCCGGTGTCGCCGCTATATACGAAACTGGCATCGCCGCTATCCAGGCAATAGCCGACCGCCGGCACCGAATGCCGCACCGGCAGCGGCGTGATGCGCCGCTGGCCGAGCAGCGTCGTCACGCCCGGCGCGACCGGCACCAAGCGTATGTACGGGTGTTCGGGCGAGGGCAGCGCAGAGTAGTCCGGCCACAGCCTGCCATTCAGCATATCCTGTTGCAGCGCCGCGATGGTTTGCGGCAAGGCATGCACCAGCAGCGGACTGGAACGCAGGAAGGCCGCAGCATCGGCAAGCAGCGGCACAAAGCCGCTGTGGTCCAGATGCGCGTGGGTCAGGAACACATGATCCACCTGCGCCATCTGCTCCAGGCTCAGCTCCCCGACGCCGCTGCCCGCATCGATCAGGACATCCTCATCCAGCAGCAGTGTCGTCGTGCGTCTTGCGCCGCCTATCCCTCCGGAACAGCCGAGCACCGTCAGGCGCATCGCTCACGCTCTATGCCATCGCCAGATAAACCGCGCACAGCGCAATGCCCGCGCCGGCGAAGCGGATGACGCGCGCCGGCAAGCGCTGTTGCATGGCCAAGCCGAACCCGATGCCGGCAACATGCAGCGACACCGTCGCCAGCATGAAGCCGAGCGCATAGGCCATGCCGGAAATAGCGGCAGGCATCTCGGCGCCGTGCGCATGGCCATGCCACAACGCGAACAATCCGGCCAGGCTGCCGCTCAACCACAACGGCAGGCGCACCGCCGCGGCGACCAGCACACCGAGCAGCAGCACCGACAGCACGACCCCCTGCTCGGCGAACGGCAGGGCGACGCCCAACGCGCCCAATGCGCTGCCCAAGGCCATCACGCCGACGAAGGCGAGAGGCACGGCCCACACCGACCGGCCGCCGATCTGCGCGGCCCACAATCCCACCGCCAGCATCGCACAGACATGATCCAGGCCGCCGAACGGATGCAGCAGGCCGTGGACAAACCCGCCTGCATCCCCGCCGGGATGCGCAAAGGCAACGGATGGCAACAGCAACGACGAAAGACTCCAGGCCGATTTGCTCATGATCCCCCCTCTCTAGATGATCCCGGCCTGCACCGGGTAACGCACATAGAAGACTTCCAGGCCTTGCGCACGCACCCTGCTCAGCAACTGCTCGGCAAGCAAGTCATCCAGAATGAACTCCACCTTGACCGCCAGCTCTCCGGCCAGCTCGAAAAAAGTCTCCTCATGCAATCTGCCGTGCCGGCCGAAGCCCGCCATCGCATGGAATGCAGAACCGCCGTGCACCCCCAGCTCCCTGGCCTCCTGCAGCAACCATTCGTACAGCAGTTTGCCGGCATGATGCTGCTTTTCGGTGACATAAAAAATAAGCTGGTTCATCGTCATTCTCCTAGGAAGAGTGCAACCACTTGACCGTCTGGATACCCAATATCGTCATCACCAGCGAACCGCCGAGGTGCGCCGCAATGATACCCGCGCCCCACGCGTACTGTCCGCGCAGCAACAGCGTGACCGTCTCCGCCGAGAATGTCGAAAAGGTGGTCAGCCCACCGAGAAAGCCGGTGATGATCAACAACCGCCATTCCGGCGACAAACCGGGGTGCTGCATGAAGAATGCCACCGCCAGGCCGATCAGATAGCCGCCCACCAGGTTGGCCGCCAGCGTGCCCAGCGGCAGTTCCGGCAGCGCCGGATTGAGCCACAGCCCCAGCCCCCAGCGCAGCCACGCGCCACATGCAGCGCCTATCCCGATTGCGAAAAATGCATAGAACATCATCTGGCTACCGGGTTATTTTTTCCATGCCTTGTCAAAATCGGCCTGGGATTTCGCATATCGCTTCTTGCCTTCAACATAGCGCTTTTCGGAGTGCGCCGACTTTTTACGGGCCGCATCCAGCTTGACCTTCATCTGTTCGATCTCGGCTTCGATCCCGGCCACCTGCTTCGCATCGGCATCGCGCTCCGCTTCCGCCGCCTCCATCTCGTCGCGCGCGACCTGCATCGCGGTCTGCAGCGTGGACAAGTCCTTGGCCAGCACCACCTGCGGCAAACCAGACAGCACTACAGCCAGCAACAGCGCGCCTGGCAACTTACATTCGAACATAGGCCCCTCCGGATTTGTAGCATGCGGCCCGCAAGCCGGACCGCGCAGCGCATTCTACTCCAGCACCCGCACCACTGCGAAGCCGCCGCCCGGCGTGCGGAAATTGGTGGTCTGCCCCTGGTACAGGCGTGCCGCAACCAGTTGCACCTGCCCATCGTACACATAGCAGCGCACGTCGTATTTGAGCGCTTGCGACTCGCCTCCTTCCACAGCCACCACGCGCTCGCCCGGCACCGCCAGCCGCTGCGCGACATAGTCCGCCAGCATGATCTCCTCGAACACGCGCCGGGTCAGCTTGTCGCCGCGGTACGCGCCCTTGCTGCCGTAGCCGCTCGCCGGCTTGAAGAACCACTGCTTGCGCTCGGCCCACCATAGCTCGGCATCCGCCGCGCTGACGATGCGCGTCTGCGGGACACCCTGCAACAGCGCGGCTATACTGGCCTGCGACACCCCCGCGTTGCGCAACCACTCGCCATCGCTGAGCAGCGCCAGCTTGCGCTTGTCCGCATAGCGCCGGTAATGCGCGGGGTTCGGCGTCAGCACCACCTGCCGCTTTTCCCAGGCCGAACGGAGTTGCGGATATTGCCGCAAGTCGAAATCGGTCAGGCGGTTATAGACCAGATCGATGCGTTGCCCGGCGCAATACAGCCCATCGTCACGCGCCTGCAGCGCGGAGGGATCGACGATGTGCGCGGTGATGCCCGCGCGTTCGAGCATCTGCTGCGCCAGCAGGAATTCCGGGTAAAGGTATTGCGACACCGGCTGCTCATCGACAATAGCCACGGTATTGAGCGGCGTATCGCCGCGCACCAGACACCACTCGCGGCGGAACATCGCGATCAATACCTGCTCCAGATTCTCCTCGGCCGCAGCCGTTCCAGGCAGCAGCGCTGCGCGCTGGCTGTCGATCAGCAACGCATTGAGGAACGCACCGCCCGCATTGCTATTGATCTCGATCAGATGCGCGCCCTGCGCGTTGAGATGGAAGTCGTAGCCGTAGAACACACCCAGTTCGCCGCCATGCTCCCCGCTACCCACTGACCACTCACCACTCGCCACCACCTCTTCGACCGCGGCAATCACAGCACGCATCTGCTGAACTTGCGCCGCCGTGACGAATAGCGCCACATCGGAAAACAAATGCTCATGCCCGGCGCTGACTGCCTGCTGAAATGCCGCCCCTTGAGCGTGGATCGCCGCGCCCAGCGCCGCGCGGTCTATCTTCGCGGCTTCGCCGTCCGCATTCAGGGCTTGCGCCGCATCAGCCACCCAGCAGCCCCTTCTTCAGCTCGCCGCTGACCGGGTTCTTGCCTATCCAGATCGACAGCAGTGCGCGGTAGAAATCCTCGCCGGGCACCCGGCCCAGCTCCGCGCCGTTCAGGCTGACGCGCATGCTGCCGCCCGGCAGCCAGTCGATCGCGATCACGTCGCCCTTCTTGACCTCCTTGATCGCGGCGAACAGCTGGTCGAACGCGTTCATCCGCTCGCGCAGCGCCACCAGCTCCTGCTCGCTGTGGTTGTTCTCGATGCCCTTGCGAAAACCTTTCAGGAAACGCTCGGTGCCCGCATCGCCCACCACCACATGCAATGCGATGCGCTTCGCCCCCGTGTCGGCCAGTATCGCCTCGGCGCTGTTCTTTTTCTCGCCCAGATACAGTCCGGCCACGTACATCTTGAAAAACAAAATACTGCGCACACCCGCGCCGTTCAGCACCAGCTGGGCATTCTCCACCTGCACCCTGTCATCCAGCCTCGCGCCTTCCAGCTCCAGCGCGACAGCGTTCCAGCTCAGCAACAAGCTGACAAGCAGCAAGAATAGTTTGTTCATTTATTCACTCCCATCAATCCGCACACGCATTGGCACCCGTATATAGCCCCTGTAGGAGCGGCTTTAGCCGCGAATTTCCTGTCATTCAAAATAGCAATCGCGGCTCAAGCCGCTCCTACCAAAACCGCTGCCCGCCAAAGATCAAAGCGCTTCGAAGATCCCCGCCGCGCCCATCCCCGTCCCGATGCACATCGTCACCATGCCGTATTTCTGCTTGCGGCGGCGCAGGCCGTGCAGCAAGGTCGCGGTGCGGATCGCGCCGGTCGCGCCCAGCGGATGGCCGAGCGCGATCGCGCCGCCCAGCGGATTGACGATGGCCGGGTCAAGACCCACATCGCCGATCACCGCCAGCGATTGCGCGGCGAAGGCCTCATTGAGTTCGATCCAGCCCATATCGTTCAACGACAATCCCACCTGCTTCAGCACGCGCGGGATCGCTTCCTTCGGCCCGATGCCCATGATCTCCGGCGGCACGCCCGCGACCGAGAAGCCGAGAAATTTGCCGATCGGCGTCAGGTTATAGCGCTTCAGTGCGACCTCGGAGCACAGCAGCACCGCGCCCGCGCCGTCCGACATCTGCGAACTGTTGCCCGCGGTCACCGAACCATTCTGCGCGAACACCGTTTTCAATTTACCCAACGCTTCCAGGCTGGTGTCGCCGCGCGGCCCTTCGTCCTGCGCCACCTCGCGCGTTTTCACCTTCACCTCGCGGCTGTTCATGTCGCCGATATGCTCGCTGATCCGGTACGGCGTGATCTCGTTCTCGAATTCGCCGTTGTTGATGCCGGCCAGCGCGCGCAGATGGCTCTGCAGCGCGAACGCATCCTGCGCCTCGCGCGTGACCTTCCAGCGTTCCGCGACCTTCTCCGCCGTCAGCCCCATGCCGTAAGCGATGCCGACATGCTCGTTCTCGAAGATGGCGGGATTGAACGCGATC
Organism: Nitrosomonadales bacterium; assembly: GCA_016197305.1. Lineage (GTDB taxonomy): Bacteria > Pseudomonadota > Gammaproteobacteria > Burkholderiales > Gallionellaceae > Gallionella. Next base: position 6,137 of record JACPVZ010000138.1, read on the forward strand.
TTGTTGCCCATCATCGGCACCATGCTCATGCTCTCGGTACCCGCCGCGATCATCACCTCGGCTTCACCAAGACGAATGCGATCCGCCGCCAGTGCTACCGCCTGCAAACCGGAAGAACAGAAGCGGTTGACCGTCAGCCCCGGCACGGTATCCGGCAATCCCGCCAGCAGCAGCGCGATGCGCGCCACGTTCATGCCCTGCTCCGCTTCCGGCATCGCACAGCCGACGATCACATCGCCGACGCTGGCCGGATCGAGCGACGGTGCCTGCGCCAGCACGCTCTTCAGCACATGCGCCAGCAGATCGTCGGGCCGCGTGTTGCGGAACATCCCGCGCGGCGCCTTGCCCACCGGCGTGCGCGTCGCGGCGACGATGTAGGCTTCCTGGACTTGTTTGCTCATGATGACCTCTCAATTATTTGCGAAACACGTAGGGGCGTATGGCATACGCCCTTTGGGTATAGCAATACGCCCTTATGGATGCAAGGAATCTTCCATCCATCGTTGCGGGTTGTTGGCAATATATTCGGCAATGCAATTGTAATCGTCATCGTTACGGATGACGTGTTCGTAATAGTTGCGCTGCCATACCGGCTCGCCGGGAGTGCCGCGAATTTCATTGATACGCCTACTCACGGCAGATTTAAAACCACGCACCATCGCCCCGATATTACGCGATGGCGACGTAGGGGCGTATGGCAATACGCCCTTGTTGTGGGAATACGCCATTTTATGTTCATCACGGGACGAGGGCGTATTGCCATACGCGCCTACGATGTGGACGATGCCGTGCAAATGATTGGGCATCACCACAAATTCACCGCATTCGATTTCTGATCGAACATCTGCCGATCTCAACCACTCCGATGCAACGATCTCGCCATATTTGTTCAATCGCATCATGCCTCCCTCGATTTCACCAAACAAACATTCCCGGTTACAGACGCAAACAGTCACAAAATACGCCCCGGCTTGCGAATAATCATATCCCTTCAAACGAAGGCTACGACGGTGACGCTCACTTGGTTGATCGGACATGTTCGTCTTCCGTAGGGGCGTATGGCCTACGCCCTGTGTTGCGCGGTTACCGGTTATCAAGGGCGTATGCCATACGCCCCTACGATTTAATTCCTCAATGTTTTGTCATCGGCGGCAAACGCGATGCATATCACCTATTTTGAATATGGACAGTCATCCTCTACTAGGTAAAAACACTGCAAGCCTTGCGTAGAAATAGGCGTAATTTTTCCGCTTTGCCGATCTATCATCCACGCCAGCTTCACATGTTTGGAATAATGAGCACATATCTCTTTGCCTTTTTCCGGCTTGATTAGACCAACAATAATCCGTTCGTCGTCTTCACCAAATTCGCATTTTTGGCTAAAGCTAAGGCGGTCCTTTATGAATTTGAAATGATCAGAAACATTTTTAAGTTCTCCACCTACAAAATGCCAATTGATTAAATTTTTTGGCAACATCAGCACATCAAGAATTTCACCAGGTCCACCCACAGCGATTCGCTCCACAATAAGCACAGGCCACTTGCCAGCGACCACCCCTTCTTCAATTCCAAATTCACCCACGCCACTACTACCCATAGAAATAAAATTTGAAGTACTTTCACTTGACTGCAATTTCATACCGATGAGCGCTCGTACCTCGTTCGGCATGACATCATCCGCACCCAGCGCAATGCTCGATATCATTGAAATACCGCCAGCCAAAACAAAAAACCAAAATAATTTCTTAGCCATAAAATTTAAGGAGCTCGACACGAGTTTTCATTACATCTACTTTATAGCGACGCGAGAGCAATGTAGAACAAGCACCTTGCCAACAGGAGTGCAGGGTGCGGGGTGCGGTGGCGATGTAGGTTTCCTGGGTTTGTTTGCTCATGACGACCTCTCGATTTTTGGCGATTTGGATTCGGGCGTATTGCCATACGCCCCTACAATTTAATTCCGCAACGGCTTCCCGTTCTTCAGCATATGCTCGATGCGCGCCTGCGTCTTCTCGGTCGCCAGCAATTCCATGAAGTGCTTGCGTTCCAGATCGAGCAACCAGTCCTCATCCACCACACTGCCCGCCTCCACATCGCCGCCGCACATCGTCTAGGCGACGCGGCAGCCGATGTCGTAGTCGTGCTCGGAGATGAAGCCGCCCTGCAGCATGTTGACCATCGCGGCCTTCAGCGTGGCAATGCCGGTGCGTCCGGCGACGGCGATCTGGCGCTGGTGCAGCGGCGGACGGTAGGCGGTGGCGTTGAGCGCCTTAGCTTCCTCCTTGGCGATGTGCAGCAGTTCGAATTTATTCAGCACGATGCGATCCGAGGCTCTCAGGTAGCCCATCTCGCGCGCCAGCTCGGCGCTCTTGGAAACCTCGCCCATCGCGACCTGCTGGAAGTAGCGGCGCACGAACGGGAAGATGTCGACGCGGTTGTCGTTGGCGAAACGCTGCGCTTCCTGCGCCGCGCGCTGCGCCATCTCCTTGCAGCCGCCGCCCGCGGGCAGCAGGCCGACGCCAACCTCGACCAGGCCGATGTAGCTTTCCAGCGTGGCGACGATGCGCGTGCAGTGGATGGAGAATTCGCAGCCGCCGCCGAGCGCCAAGCCGTCCACCGCCGCGATGGTGGGCACCTGCGCGTATTTGAGGCGTTGCGAGACCTGCTGGAATTTGGCGACCACGGCCTCGACATGCGGCACGTTGCCGATCGCGGCATCGAACAGGTCGCCCATGCTGCCCTTGCCCGCGATGGTGTACTTGACGCGGTTCGCGGCCTGCTTGAGCTTGCCAAACATGCCGGCATCCGGCGCCGGTTCCTGCACACCCTGCATCAGTTGCAGCAGGTTGGCGCCGGCCGAGAACGGCGGCTCCACTTGCCAGAGGATCAACGCGCTGAAATGCGCTTCGGCCTCGTTCACCGCGCGCAGGATGCCGTCCAGCACCTCGTTGCTGACGGTGTGCATCTTGGTCTTGAAGCTGAGGATGGCGATGTTGTCGCCCATGTGCCACAGACGCACCTCGTCGGTCTCGAACACGGTCTCGCCGTAGTGGCGTTGTTCGCCGATGAGTGCGTCGGGGAACAGCTGGCGTTTGTAGACGGGGAGCGTGGAGCGGGGTTGATAAGGAGTGCCGGTGGATGCGCTGTCGCTTATCCACCCTACAGGAGCGTAGGAACCCTGCGGCGTGTGAACACCGGTGCGGTTCGATTCCACCACCCATGCCGGCAGCGGCGTGTTGGCCATCGCCTTGCCGGCGGCGATGTCGGCGGCGATCCAGCCTGCGACCTGCTGCCAGCCCGCGGCCTGCCAGATCTCGAACGGGCCGCTGTCCCAGCCGAATCCCCAGCGCACCGCAAAATCCAGATCGCGCGCGTTGTTGGCGATCTGATCCAGCTGCAGCGCGCAGTAGTGGAACACGTCGCGGAAGGTCGCCCACAGGAATTGCGCCTGAGGATGCGGGCTGTTGCGCAGCCCGGCGAGCTTCTTGGCCCAGTCGCGTTCGCGCAAAATCTCCTTCACGCCGTCGTCCACTTGCGCGTCGGACAGCTTGTATTCGCGCGTGTGCAGGTCCAGCACGTGGATCTCCTTGCCGATCTTCTGGTAGATGCCGCGCTTGGTCTTCTGCCCCAGCGCGCCCTGGTCCACCAGATAGGCAAACCATCCCGGCAGCTCGAAATGCCGGTGCCAGGGATCGTCGGTCAGGTTCTCGCGCATCGTGTTGACCACATGCGCGAACACGTCGAGGCCGACCACGTCCAGCGTGCGGAACGTCGCGCTCTTGGGGCGGCCGAGATAACGTCCGGTCAGCGCGTCCACCATGTCGAAGCCGAGCTTGAACGCCTGTGCGTGATGCTTGGTCGCGAGCATCGAGAACACGCCGATGCGGTTGGCGATGAAGTTGGGCGTGTCCTTGGCGCGCACCACGCCCTTGCCCAATGTCGAGACGAGGAAGGTCTCCAGCTGGTCGAGCAGCAGCGCCTCGGTGGCGCGGCACGGAATCAGCTCGACCAGATGCATGTAGCGTGGCGGGTTGAAGAAGTGGATGCCGCAGAAGCGATGGCGCAGCGCTTCCGGAAAGGCCTCGGCGAGCTGGTTGATCGACAGCCCGGAGGTGTTGCTGGCGAAGATCGCATGTTCGTTGACGTACGGCGCGACTTTTTTGTACAGGCCGGACTTCCAGTCCATTCTTTCCGCAATCGCCTCGATGATCAGATCGCACTCGCGCAGCTTGTCCAGATGCTGCTCGTAGTTCGCCGGCTGGATGTAGCCGATCTTCGCCGGGCTGGCGATGGGGGCGGGGTCGAGCTTCTTCAGGTTATCCAGCGCCTTGTTGACGTTGCCGTTCGGGTCGCCTTCCCCCATGTCGCTCTTCTGGGCTGGCAACTCGAACAACAGCGTCTCGACGTTGGCGTTGACCAGGTGCGCGGCGATCTGCGCGCCCATCACGCCCGCACCCAGCACCGCCACCTTACGTATCTGAAAATTACCGCTCATAACAAGACTCCAAAACGGGTTTGTGAAGCAAAAACGGGAAGGCGCGCCTTCCCGTCGACAACATCATGCAGGCTTAGAAGCTGTGCGCATATTGCACGCTGAAAATGTCCACGCTGTTCTTGTAACTGCCGACCAGCGCCCCGCGCCCCGCCACCAAAGTCGCTCCCAGCACAGCCGTGTTCATGTTAAGCGCCGCGTCCTTCATGAACAGATGGGCATAACCGAAATCGACCGCGCCGGACTTGTTCGGCTTGTACTGCCCGCCCAATGACAGCCAAGTGCGGTCACTATCCGGCAGGCGTGCGATGCGATAGGTATCCGAGGTCGGTGTCTGGTCGTAAGCCGCTCCCAAACGGGCGAGCCATTGCTCGTTGTAACGGTAGTTCGCACCTACCCCGACACGCCAGGTATCGCGCCAGTTGAACGGCACATTTTCCAGGCTACGCCCGGTGGAAATCCCACTGCTGCGATAGATATCCAGCGACTGGATCGAACTCCACTGGGTTCGGGTCGCATCGACCAGCACATCCCACTGCGCATTGGGCTGGTATTTCAATGCCAGCGAAAAGGTCGCCGGCAATTTAAGATTCGCGGTGATTGCACTATCCCCAACCTGCGCGGCCAGCGGCGCGCTGCCCGCCGCTGCGGCCGTCAACGCTGCCGGACGCCCGAAATAGGTCGCCGTTCCGGAAAGGGTGTAGCTCATCGCGGAACGATATGTCAGACCCAGCGTGGTTTCCGGATTCACGTTGAACAGTGCGCCGAAGTTAAAGCCCCACGCGCTGTCGCTTGCCACCAGGCTGTTGCTGCCCTCTGTTGCCAGCGGAACAGTGCCGGGAACGGGTATCCCCGCCGCGACCGCGACAGCCGTATAGTTGATCGCCTTGGTCAAGGTCGCATCGATGCGTTGCCAGTTGAGGCCTGCGCCGACCGACAACCCGTCATTCACCTTGTAGGCGATGCTGGGGTTCAGGTTCATCGTCTTGATTTGCGAAGTGATCGCGTGGAAGCGGCCTGTCCAGCCCGGATCGTATTCCGTCTTCAGGCCGAAGGGCGCACCCAAACCCAAACCGGCGCTCAACTTCGGGTCGATTTCCCACGAGAAATATGCGCTGGGCACCAGCGCCGTACTGCCTGCATCCTTGCCGGCTGGCCCAACCGTAAAGCCCCCGGCAGCAGCCGTCGAGGCGGTATTGGTGAACTTGGCGGAAGGCGTGATCGCATGCGCCGCAACGGTGACTTGTTTGCCAGTCAGCTTGCTCATCCCGGCCGGATTGAAGAAGATCGTGCTGGCGTCTTCCGCGCTCGCCGCAGCACCCGCATAGGCATTGCCCAGGCCGCTGGCATTCTGCTCGATCAACGCAAATCCCGATGCTGCCGCACTGCCTGCCATCACCAGCATGGCGCTCGCCACCGAACCACCGATTACCGTTTGCTTGAATATCATGATCACTTCCTCCCTGAAGTTGAACAACACCCGACCGCAAAAACGGTCCCAAAAAATCACGGGCGATGATGCGCCTATTCTACCGGCGGGACAACCCGCGGCTTGCGATCCTCTCCGACCGCCACATAGGTCAGTGTCGCCTCGGTCACTTTGACGCACACCGGTTTGGCCGGATCACGCTGCGAGTACACCTCGACATTGACGGTGATCGAGGTGCGCCCGACTTTGACGATGTGCGTGTAGAAACTCACCACATCGCCCATGAACAGCGGCTGCTTGAAGATGAAGGAATTCACCGCAACGGTCGCGACCCGGCCCCGGGCGCGGTGCAGCGCGGGGATGCTGCCGGCGATATCCACCTGCGCCATCACCCAGCCGCCGAAGACGTCGCCGGTGTAGCTGCAGTCGCTGGGCATCGCCACAACCCGCAGCGTCGGTTCGCGCTGCGGCAACGTGGTGGTTCTCGGCTGGTTCTCGTCCATGTCAGTATCCTTCATACAACTCAGTGTCCTTCATACAATGCCTTGATCTCCCTGGCGTAACGCTGCACCACCTGGTTGCGCTTGAGCTTCAGCGTCGGGGTCAGCAGGCCGTTCTCTATGCCCCAGGGCTCGCTCAGCAGCAACACGCGGCGCACCTTGGCATAACCGGGGAATTCCCTGATCTGTTCGGCAACGCGCCGCAACAGCTCCCGCTCGACGCGGCTGTCGTGCAGCGATTCCGGCATATCGGGGCGCACCCCGAGCTGTTGCGCGAACAGCTGCCATTGCTCGGGGTTGACCACCGCCAGCACCAGCAGCGCGGGATGCCCCTCGCCGTACACCATCACCTGGTCGAACAGCCGGTCGCGCATGATCGCGGCCTCCATGTCGGCTGGCGGCACTTTTTCGCCGTTGGACATCACGATGATCTCCTTCAGCCTGCCGGTAATCGTGATGTGGCCGGCGGGACCGATGCTCGCGGTATCGCCGGTGTTCAGCCAGCCATCCCCATCGACCATCGCGGCGGTCGCCGCCGGATTGTTCCAGTAACCCAGCATGTTGCACGGCCCGCGCACCAGCAGCGCATCCTGCGCGCCGATGCGCACCTGTATGCCCTCCAGCGGAACGCCTACGGTGGAAGGCAGGTTGTTATCGACATGATTGACGCTGACCACGGGGCTGGTCTCGGTCATGCCGTAGCCCTGCACCAGCGGCAAGCCCAGCGCGATGAACAGCCTCGACACCTTGGGCGGCAACGCCGCACCGCCGCTGATCGACAGGCGCAGCCGCCCGCCCAGCCGGTCCATCACCTTGTCCGCGACCAGACGCTTGAGTAGCGGCCAGAGCAGCAACTTCGGCGTCCATGCGCCACGCCCCTGCTGGTATTCGAAACGGTCCCAGCCGACATCCACCGCGAGCGTGAACAGCTTGTGGCGCAGCGGCGGCCCTTCTTCCAGCTTGGCATGGATCGCGTTGTAGATGCGCTCGTAGATGCGCGGCACCGCCACCAGGATCGTCGGCCGGATGATCTTCAGATCGTCGGCCAGCAGCGGGATGGAGCGCGCATAGGCGACCGTCGCACCGGCCATCATGCTCATGTAATAGCCCGCGGTGCGTTCGAAGGCGTGCGACAACGGCAGGAAGGACAGCATCACGTCCTGCATGCTCACCGGAAAGGTCAGCAGCCCGCTATAGGCGTTATAGACGATGTTGTGGTGCGACAGCATCACCCCCTTGGGCTTGCCGGTGGTGCCCGAGGTGTACATGATGGTCGCCAGTTCGTCGCGCTTGCGCGGGCGTTCCGGCTGCAGTGTCGCCTGTGCGGGCAGCCATTGCCCGGCACTCTGCAAACGCGGTTCGTCGTTGCCGGACGCCTGATCCAGGCTAATGAAACGCTGCACGCAGCCGAGCTGCCCCAGCACGGGGCGCAAGGACTGCCATTGCTCGTCGGTCTCGAACAGCATCACCTTCACCTGCGCATCGTTGACGATGAAGGCGATGTTGTCCGGCCTGTCCACGACATACAGCGGCACCACGACCAGCCCCAGCGACATCGCGGCCTGCTCGAACATCACCCATTGGGGGCAGTTGCGCAACATCACCGCGACGCGATCGCCCGCCGCTAGGTTCTCGCGCAGCAACGCCGCCTGCCAGCGGGCGATCTGCTCGCGCATCTGCGCCCAAGTCAGCGCCTGCCAGGCCTCGCCATGCGTATCGAAATAGCGGTAGGCGACGCTGTCCGGGGTGCTGTTCACACGCTCCAGGAACAGGCCGTGCAGCGTCACCGCCTGATCGGGTTTGATGTAGTGATTGGTGGTATCCAGCATGTCAGTCCCTTCAGCCAAGAAACAGATCGTCGTACAGCGGCGCACCCGGCATCACCGCATACTGTTCGAAATCGACCACCCCTGCGGCGCGCAACACTTCCTCGTCGATAAAGAAATTTCCGCTGCACGCGCGGCTGCCTCGGGTCAGGATCACATAGGCCGCATCGGCGACGATGGCGGGCTTGCGCGAGGCGCGCAGCACCGCCTCGGGAAAATTGAATTCGATCGCGGAAGTGGCGATCGTCGTGCGCGGCCATAAACAGTTCACCGCAATTCCGTCGGTTTCGAACTCGCGCGCCATCCCCAGCGTGCAGATGCTCATCCCGTATTTGGACAGGGTGTAGGCGAGATGCGGCGCGAACCATTTGTCCTGCATGTTCAGCGGCGGTGACAGTGTCAGGATATGCGGATTGCCCGATTTTTTCAGATGTGGGATGCAGGCCTGCGACATCAGGAACGTGGCGCGCATGTTCACATCCCACATCAGGTCGAGGCGCTTGGCGCTGGTCTGCAATGTGCCGGTCAGGCTGATCGCGCTGGCGTTGTTGACCAGCACGTCGACGCTGCCGAAGCGCGCCACCGTTTGCGCCACGGCAGACTGGATCGCCTGCTCGTCGCGCACGTCCAGCTGGATCGCCAGCGCCTGCCCTCCGGCCTGCACCACCTCTTCCGCGACGCTATGTATCGTGCCGGGCAGCCTGGCATGCGGCTCGGCGGTCTTGCCGGTGATCACCAGCTTCGCACCGTCCCGTGCGCAGCGCAGGGCGATCTCCCTGCCGATCCCGCGACTGGAACCGGTTATGAAGATCACCTTGTCGCGCAGCGTGGTCATGCAGGATTGGCGCGCAACTGTTCCGGCGCAAAGTCATCGACCATGATGACCTTGCGCCGCAACGCATAATCCCGTTCCAGCTGTTGCGCCTGCGCGGCATCGATGATGCCGGCATCGCGCGCCTCGGCGATACGCTGCAATTCCTCCAGCGCCTTCAGCTTGCCTGCCTTGCGGGCCTCTTCCAGATTGGCCTGCAGCGGCTCGCACTGCAATGTGCTGGCCAGTGCCGCCTCCAGCGCACCTACCGCATCCTGCTCGCTGCCCGGCAGGTAGATGCCCGCGGTCAGGCGGTCGCGCGCCGCGCCGGGTTGCATCAGCAGCACCGAGACGCGATGGCCGAGCTGGTCAGAAGGCGGCGACAGGCGCAAGCCCAGCGGGAAGATCAGCGCGCTCAACATGCCGCGCACCAGCCTGTTCGGGAAGTTCTGTATCACCCCGCTCAAGGCCTGCTGCATCTTGTACAGCGCATCCTGGATCGCCCAGTCCAGCAATGGCAAATCCTCCTTCGGGCGGCCATCGTCCTCGAAGCGTTTCAGCGCCGCCGAACACAGATACAGCTGGCTCAACACATCGCCCAGCCGCGCCGAGATCTTCTCGCGCCGCTTCAGCGAACCGCCCAACACCCCCATCGCCACGTCGGCGCTCAACGCGAATGCGGCGGAGAACCGGGTCATCTGCTGGTAATAGCGGCGCGTCTCCGCCCCGTGCGGCGCCCGTATGCCAAACCCGTTGCTCAGGCCGAACACGAAGCTGCGCGCGGCGTTGCTCAGGCCAAAGGTGATATGCCCGAACAGCGCGTCGTCGAACTGGTGCAGCGCGAGCGAGCGGTCTTTTTCCCGGGTCGCGGCGATCTCTTTCAGCACATAGGGATGGGAACGGATCGCCCCCTGGCCGAAGATCATCAGCGTGCGCGTCAGGATGTTCGCGCCCTCGACGGTGATGCCTATCGGTATCTGCTGGTAGAACCGCCCCAGGTAATTGTCCGGGCCGAGAATGATGCCCTTGCCGCCGTGCACGTCCATCGCATCGTTGACCACGATGCGCCCCAGCTCGGTCGCGTGATACTTGATGATCGCCGAGATCACCGACGGCTTCTCGCCCATATCCAGGCTGAGCGCGGTCAAGCGGCGCGCGGCATCGACGATGTAGGTGTGCGCGCCGATGCGCGCCATCGCCTCTTCCACGCCTTCGAACTTGCCGATCGGCGTCTTGAACTGTTTGCGCACCCGGCCATAGGCGCCGGAAGTGCGCGCCGCCAGTTTCATCCCGCCGATGCTGCTGGCCGGCAGCGAGATCGAACGTCCCGCGGCGAGGCATTCCATCAGCATGCGCCATCCCTGGCCCACGCGCGAAGTGCCGCCGATGATATAGTCCATCGGGATGAACACGTCCTTGCCCTGGGTCGGGCCGTTCAGGAACGCGGAGTTCAGCGGGAAGTGACGCCGGCCGATCTGCACGCCCGGCGTATCGGTCGGGATCAGCGCAAGCGTGATGCCGCGGCTGGTTTCACCGCCCAGCAAACGCTCCGGGTCATACAGCTTGAATGCCAGTCCGAGCAGCGTCGCGGCAGGCGCCAGCGTGATGTAGCGTTTCTCCCAGGTCAGACGGATACCCAGCACATTCTGTTGCCCGGCGAATTCGCCATGGCACACCACACCGTAGTCGGGGATCGCGCCGGCATCCGATCCGGCAAACGGGCCGGTCAAGGCAAAACATGGCACCTCCAGCCCCTTGGCCAGCCGGTGCAGGTATTTCTGCTTCTGCTCGTCGGTGCCGTAATGCAACAGCAGCTCGGCGGGGCCGAGGGAATTCGGCACCATCACCGTCACCGCGGCAGTGCCGCTGCGCGACGCCACCTTGCTCACCACCGCGGAATGCGCCTGCGCGGAAAAGTTCAGCCCACCGTATTCCCGTGGGATGATCATGCCGAAGAAGCCCTTGCTCTTGATGAACTCCCATACCTGCGGCGGCAGGTCGGCGCGATTGTGGGTAATGTCCCAGTCGTCCAGCATGCCGCACAGCTGCTCGACCTCGTTGTCCAGGAAGGCCTGTTCTTCGGCGCTCAGCCCGCATTTTGGCATCGCCAGCAACTTGTTCCAGTCGGGATTGCCGCTGAACAGATCGCCGTCCCACCATACCGTGCCGGCGTCGATCGCCTCCTGTTCGGTCGCGGAAATCTGCGGCAGCGTCTTGCGGAACAGCATCAGCGCCAGGCCGCTCACCACGACGCGGCGCACCCACGGGATGCCGAACAGCACGATGAACAGGAACAGCGCGATGTATACCGCCTGCAGCGCGGCGTCGGAGATGCGCGACTGTATCGCCACCACCGGCACCAGCACCATCGTCGCCAGCACCCAACTGGTGATCGAGGCACGGAAGAACGCGAGAACCAGGATTACCGCCACTACCGCCAACAACATCAGGATTGCCATCGCACCGCCCCTATTATCATTATCGCCATGTGCATGGCCGCGACACCGGCCGCGCCACCATCAAACTTGCAACTACGCCGCCATCTTCACCCGGTTGCGCCCTTCCGTCTTGGCCGATTGCAGCGCGGCATCGGCAGCGGCCAGCACCACATCGAGCGTACCGCCATGCCGGACGGCGGCGACCCCCAGCGAAACCGTGACGTGTTGCGCTGGAGCCGCCTGCGGGGTTCCGGCAGCGCCGATACGCAACGCGGGCGCCGCCACCGCCTCGCGCAGGCGCTCGGCCATGTTCATCGCCATCTCTGCCGAGCTTCCCAACAGCAATACGGCAAACCTGTCGCCCCCCAGGTAAATCAACAGATCATGCGGCCGCAGGTTGATCGCCAGGATGCGCGCCACGCCTTTCAGGATGCTGTCGCCCGCCAGACGCCCGTACTGGGCATTCAAGTCCCTGAAGCGGTCGATGTCCGCCACCAGCAGGAACAAAGGCTCCCCGCTGTGCTCGCCACGCAACGCCATGCGGCGAAACGCCTCGCCCATCCAGTTCTTGTTGTGCAGGCCGGTCAGCGTATCGATATTGCTGGACACCTCGAATTCGAGGCTGGGCACGGAGGTCGTCACCTGGAGCAGGTTGTCGTTGCGGATGCGGCCGGCGAGGATGCCCAGCAGGTTGCGTGCGATGCCATTCGAGTGCTCCACCATCGTCCAGACCAGTTCATGCGGCACCACCAGCAGGCGCGTATCCCGCGCCGCCATCACCAGCGCGGCGGCACTCTCGCCATCGATCAGCGACAGCTCGCCTACACATTCGCCCGGCCCCAGCACCGCATGCGCGGTCAGTTGACCATGCAGATAGACGCGCAGCTCGCCCTCCAGCACGAGATAAAGCGAGGCGTTCTTCTGGCCGACTTCCAGCAGCGTCGCGCCGCTTTTCAGCGTGGTGACCTGGCAGTCTTTCAGGATGGGCTCAACGCTCTCGAAGCTGATATCGCGGAACAGCTTGTTCCGTTCCAGCAGCGCGCGATCGGGAATGGTCATCGTCACAGTCTTCACTGTTGTCTAATGCGGCCAAGTATACACAAAGGCACCGGCAGGCAGAAGCGCGCCATCCCGCGAAAAACTGCGCCGCTCCGGCGAGCATCGCCGGCATGGCGAAACGGCGGATGCAGGCGCTAGCGCACCTTGATCACCGCCTCCTCGACGCGCTCCACCGCGATGATCTCGATGCCGGCGATCTTGTGTTTCGGCGCGTTCGCCTTCGGAATGATCGCCTGGGTGAAGCCCAGCTTGGCGGCTTCCTTCAGGCGTTCCTGGCCGCGCTGCACCGGGCGCACTTCACCGGCGAGCCCGACCTCGCCGAACACCACCAGCTTCTCCGGCAGCGGCTTGTTGCGCAGGCTGGACACCATCGCGAGAATCACCGCGAGGTCAGCGCCCGGCTCGGTGATCTTCACGCCACCGACCGCGTTGATGAACACGTCCTGGTCGAAGCAGGCGATGCCGGCGTGGCGGTGCAGCACCGCGAGCAGCATCGCCAGCCGGTTCTGTTCCAGCCCGAGCGAGAGCCTTCTGACATTCGGCGAGTGCGCCTCGTCGAGCAGCGCCTGTATCTCCACCAGCAGCGGGCGAGTCCCTTCCTGCGTCACCATCACGCAGGAACCGGCGACCTGCTCGCCGTGCTGCGACAAAAACAGCGCCGACGGATTGCTGACTTCGCGCAGCCCCTTCTCGGTCATCGCGAACACGCCGAGTTCGTTGACCGCGCCGAAGCGGTTCTTGAACGCGCGTATCAGCCGGAAACTGGAATGGGTGTCGCCCTCGAAATACAGCACCGTGTCAACGATGTGCTCCAGCACGCGCGGCCCGGCCAACGCGCCCTCCTTGGTGACATGGCCTACCAGGATCATTGTGATGTTGCTGGCCTTGGCGATGCGCGTCAGCTGCGCAGCGCATTCGCGCACCTGCGCCACCGAGCCCGGCGCGGAGGTCAGCTGCTCGGAATACACGGTCTGGATCGAGTCGATCACGACCACGTCCGGCTTGTCCTGGGCAATGGCGGCCTGGATCTTTTCCAGCTGGATCTCCGGCAGCAGGCGCAGGCTGCGCGCATCCAGTGATAATCGTTTCGCGCGCAGCGCGATCTGCTGCGCCGACTCTTCGCCGCTGACGTACAGGGTGTTTTGTTGCGCGGAGAGATGCGCCAGCACCTGCAGCAGCAGCGTGGACTTGCCTATGCCCGGATCGCCGCCGATCAGCACCACCGCACCGGACACCAGTCCGCCGCCGAGCACGCGGTCGAATTCCTCTATCCCGGTCGGCGTGCGCGGCACCTCGGCGGCTTCCACCTCGGAGAGCATCTGTACCCGGCCCGATGCCGCCAGCGCGCTGAAGCGGTTTTTGCCGCCGGGAACGGCAGCCTCGGCCACCGATTCGACCAGCGTGTTCCACTCCAGGCAATGCGGGCACTGTCCCTGCCATTTCGGCGTCTGTCCGCCGCACTCGGTACATGAATAGATCGTCTTGGGTTTTGCCATGGTGTTACGCGACTCCGTTGCCTGGCAGTATCGATAGAGAAAACATATTCCAACTGGCTGCCGAAATGTTTGTGGCATTATATCCAAGCGGCCCGGATGCACTGTTTTTTCTATCGCGCATGCGGTCAGATGGCGCGCGTCGCGCCAGTTAACGGGCCGATCTTGAATATGGAGCCGAGGTAATGGAACGCGAAAAAGTTGCGCCCGGGATGTTTGATCGCCTGTTCGATCGCCGCAACCTGCCTGCCTGGGGCGTATTGGTCGCCTGCCTGTCCGTGACCATGGCGGCCTGGTATATGACCGAACAGCAGGTCACCAGCAATGCGCAGCAGCAATTCACCAACCAGGCCGATGACATCATCAATGCGATCGAGGCGCGGATGCACCAGCATGAACAGATCTTGCTGGGAGGGGCCGGGCTGTTCGAGGCGAGCGAGTCGGTCGAGCGCGCTGAATGGCGCGCCTATGTGGCACGCTTGAATCTGGACCAGAACTATCCCGGCATACAGGGAGTCGGTTATAGCCAGGTCGTCCAGCCGGCCAATCTGCAATCCCACCTCGCGGCGATACGCGCCGAAGGTTTTCCGCAATATGCGATACGCCCGCCCGGCGAGCGTGCGCTCTACACGTCCATCGTTTATCTGGAACCCTTCTCCGGGCGCAACCTGGCCGCGTTCGGCTACGACATGATGTCCGAGGCGACGCGCGCCAAGGCGATGCGGCGGGCCGTGGAAACCGGCAAGACCACGATCACCGGCAAAGTCACGCTGGTGCAGGAAAATCAGGGCGAAGTGCAGGCCGGCTTTCTGATGTACCTGCCGGTCTATGCGAAAAACCATCCTCTGACCACGCCGGAACAGCGCTGGCAGGCGATACGCGGGTTTGTCTACAGCCCGTTCCGGGTCGGCGACCTGATGCATGGGATATTGAAAACCCCCTCGAACCCGATCGACTTCGAGCTGTTCGACGGCGAACAGCCGAACAGGGAAAACCGCTTATATAGCCTGTCTGGCGTATCCGCCGATCCTTCCCGCCCGCCGCAATTCAGCACCCAGCGCAGCATCGATCTGTATGGACACAACTGGACGATCCGCCTGCACAGCCACCCTGCCTTTGAAGCGGCTCATCGTTCCCCGATAGGCATCACGATACTCGCGATGGGGAGCAGCATCGGCGTGCTGCTGTTCATCCTGATGTCCCTGCAAATCTTCCGTCGCGACCGTGCCGAGCAGCTCGCACGGATAATGACCGTCGAAATCCGCCGCAACCAGGAGGAGCTGCGCCAAAGCGAGGCACGCCTGGCCGAAGGGCAGCGCATCGCCAAACTGGGCAGCTGGGAATTCAACCACGTGACCGGAAAAACCGCCTGGTCGGACGAGTTGTTCCATCTGCTGGAAACAGCTCCGCATCTGCTCAACCCGAATTTCGCCACCTTCCTCGATTTCGTGCATCCGGAAGATCGCAACAATCTGGAAAGATCCTATACTGAATCACTGGTCGAGAAGACTCCCCGCGAGGTGAGCTATCGCCTGATGATGCGCGACGGACGAATCAAGTGGGTCAATGGAAATTTCAAGACTGATTTCGATGCATCGGACAAGCCAGTCCGCTCAAGCGGCACCATACAGGATGTGACCGAAAGCAAGCTGGCCAGGCTCTCACTGCAGGCCAGCGAACAGCGGCTGCATATGGCGCTGGCGGCCTCGCGCAGCGCACTGTGGGATGCAGACCTGCTCACCGGCAAGATCACACTGGACGAAAGTTGGGCAATCATGCTGGGCGAAGCGCCGCACGAAACCGAGATTTCGTTTCAGAATCTGGCCAAACTGGTGCCCGCGGAAGAGGCTCCCGGGGTGCAGGCCAAAATGGTCGCGGTGCTCAAGGGATACAGCGACAACTACTGGGCCGAGCACCGCGTGCTCAATCGGCACGGCAATTGGCTGTGGATAGAGAGCCGCGGAAACGTCGTGGCACGCGATGCAACAGGCCGGGCGACCCGGATGATAGGTACCAACACCGACATCAGCCAGCGCAAGCGCATCGACCTGATGAAGAGCGAGTTTGTGTCCACCGTCAGCCACGAGCTGCGTACCCCGCTGACGTCGATCAGCGGCGCACTGGGGCTGATCGCGGGCGGCGTGACCGGGGAGCTGCCTGCCCAAGCGAAACAAATGGTGGACATCGCATACAAAAACAGCCTGCACCTGTCGCACCTGATCAACGACCTGCTCGACATGGAAAAGCTGGTTGCCGGCAAGATGCAGCTTGATCTGAAGCTGCAACCCTTGATGCCGCTGGTCGAGCTGTCGCTCGAATCCATTCTTGCCTACGGCGCACAGCATCAGGTCGGCTTCGCACTGGTCGCGCGTGAAGATGTGCAGGTCAATGTCGATGAAATACGTTTGCAACAGGTGATGAACAACCTGCTGTCGAATGCCGCAAAATTCTCCCCGCATGGCACCCAGGTGGAAATCGCCGTACGGAAAATCGGCGGCCGGGTGCGTGTCGAGGTCAGCGACCACGGCGAGGGAGTGCCTGCGGAGTTCCAGAACCGTATCTTCGAAAAATTCTCCCAGGCCGATTCTTCGGATACCCGCCAGAAAGGCGGAACCGGATTGGGACTGGCAATCAGCAAGGAACTGATCGAACGCATGAACGGCACGATCGGATTCAGATCGGTGCCGGGGCAAGGCGCGTGTTTCTACTTCGAATTGCCGCTGTAAAACGACCGCAAGGAACTGGCATGGTCAATCCCTGCCGGCTGGACGCGAGCCGGACACTCAGCGCAAACCGTTCTCGATCAGTCCGGAAAATTGTTCCGCCGGGACGGGACGACTGAACAGATAGCCTTGCGCCTCATCGCAGCCGCAGCTGCCCAAGAAGGCCAGCTGCGCATCGTTCTCAACGCCCTCGGCGATCACCGTCAATTGCAGGATGTGCCCCAGCTGGATAATCGCCTTGACGATCGCGGCACCGTCGGCATTGCTGGTCATGTCCCGCACAAACGACTGATCGATCTTGAGCTTGTCCACCGCCAGCTGCTTCAGATAGGACAGGCTGGAATAGCCGGTGCCAAAGTCATCGATCGAGAGTTTCACGCCAAGCGCCTTGAGACTGCGCAGCGTGTTCATCGTCGCCTCCATATCCTGCAGCAGGATAGACTCGGTCAACTCCAGCTCCAGATGCTGAGGCGGCAGCCCGGAACGGCTCAGCGCGCCGGATACCAGCTCCAGTATGTTGACGCGTTTGAATTGCAGCGCGGAAAGATTGACCGCGATCACGAAGGCAGGCAGGCCGCGCTCCAGCCAGGCCTTGGCCTGGCGGCACGCCTCGTTCAGCACCCATTCGCCGATCTGCACGATGTACCCGCTCTGCTCCGCCAGCGGGATAAATTTTGCCGGCGGAATCAGGCCATCGATCGGATGCTGCCAGCGCACCAGCGCTTCGGCGCCGACAATCCGCCCGCTGCCGATATCGAGCTGCGGCTGATAGTAAACCACGAACTCGCGATCCCTGACGGCATGCAGCATCTGCCCGGTAAGCCGCATCTGCTCCAGCGCGTCGGCGTTCATTTCACGGGTAAAGAAACGATAGGTATTGCGCCCGGCCTCCTTGGCGCTGGCCACGGCCGTGTCGGCGCGTTTGAGCAGGGTATCGAAGTCGCTGCCGTCGCCCGGGAACATGCTGATGCCGATGCTGAATGAGGTATTCAGCAAGTTGCCCTCGATGGATATCGGCTCGGCAAAGGCTTCGTGTATCGCGTTGGCCACCGCCGCTATCGCCGCAGCATCGCGCACGCCAGCCAGCAAGATGACGAATTCGTCGCCGCTCAGGCGGCTGATCGTATCGGTGGCCGGAACACAGCGCCACAGCCGGTCAACCGCCATGCAGAGCATCTTGTCGCCCACCTGGTGCCCCAGACTGTCATTGATCTTGTTGAAGTTATCCAGGTCGAGATACAACATCGCCAACGAGGAATGCTCGGTCTCCGCGATGCGCACGGCATGTTCGAAACGATCGCGCAGCAACAGGCGATTGGGCAGATGCGTCAGCGGGTCGAAATGCGCCAGGAAGGCGACCCGCTCCTTGGCGGCGGCATGCTCCAAGCGGGTACGCAAGGTCTTGATGCCGTAAGCCAGATCGCTGGCCAGCTCTTCCAGCAGCGCTACCTCGTCGGCATTGAATGCCTCCGCCTCGCGCGCATACATCATCAGCGCCCCCAGCACGACATTCTCGCTGACCAGCGGCAACGCAATGCTGGACTGGTAACCGCGGCTGATCGCCGCCTCGCGCCACGGCGCCATTGCCGGATTATCCAGCATATTCTGGTTGACGGACGTCACTCTGGTCCTGATCGCCGTGCCCGTCGGCCCCTGTCCCCGCTCTGTATCGGCCCAGGTGATATTGACCCCGTCGAGATAGCCGCTCTCATAGCCGAATTGCGCGATCGGCCGAACGGCCTTGGCTTCATCGTGCTCCGCATAACCGACCCATGCCATCAGGTAGCCGCCACGCTCGACGCACAGCCGGCAAATTTCCGCCAGCAGCTTGTACTCGTCTTCCGCATGCACCAGCGCCATGTTGCAGTCGCTGAGCAGGTGCAACGCACGGTTGAGCCTGCGCTGCTCCTGCGCCTTCTGTCTCAACTCGGCAGTCATGTTCTCGGCCAGCGCCAGCGCGCGGGCGCGCGCCGTCACCAGCAACCACAACACCAGCGCCAGCAACATGCTACCGGCGACGCCGGCAACGGCGACGATATTGGCCTTGTCGCTGCTCAGCCTCGCATCGAATGCCGGAAGAGAGCTGACCAGCACCGTCCATTGATGCCCAAACAGCACAACCTTCCTGTGGGTGCGGAAGAAGGAATCCAATTGATCCGAGGGCCCGTTGGAATCGAACATCAGCCGACTTTTCTCCGCAGTCTCTCCGTCGTAGATTTCGAGATCGAGCGCCGAATGAATTTCACCGAAATGTTGCCCCAATATCCCCGTCATCAGGTCATTCATCCGGAATGGCGCATAGACCCAGCCGAGCAGGTTTTCCGCACGTTCACTGGGAGTCTGATGCGGAGCCTGGGGGCGGTAAACCGGCGAGTACATCAGGAAACCCGGCTGGGCATCCTGCTCGGACTCCTGCAACAGCCTGACCTTGCCGGAGATGATGGTTGTATCTTCATCGCGCGCCCGATCCATCGCGGCACGGCGGACCGGTTCGGAATACATGTCGAAACCGAAGGCGCGCCGGTTGCGCCAGTCGAACGGCTCCAGGTAGACGATCGCCGTGTAAACCCCGCGCATCCCGGCGGGACGGATGTCGTAATCCGGAAAACCCTCCGCACGAACCTGCGCGACATGGGCAACCTTTTCCTGAGGGCGCACCAGCCTGGCAAAACCCAGCCCCTGGATACCGGGATATTTGCCCTCCAGCCGCAGCGCCCGGACGTATTCCGCGAACTCGTTGCGCTCCACCACCCCGGAAGCCGCAAACAGCCCGGCGGTGCCGTCCAGCACCTGTTCGTAGTTATGCATACGCCGGTCGATGTTCTGCAGAATTTCGTTGACGCGGAAATCGAATTCGTCCTGCAGTGCATGCCTGGCCGAAGCACGTACCGAATCCTGCAGCGCATAAGTCAAGATCAGCCCAGCCACCAGAACAACCCAGGGGGCAAGCCGGAGCAAGAAGGAATGCCGGTTATCGATCAACATCCGACCAGTCTAGCAGGGATATGAACTGCCTCGTAGCCTCTCGGCCACCTCATTGCGACACTTCAGAACTCAATGCAACGCCTGACCTATCTTGCCGATCAGCGTATCGGGGTCGAAAGGCTTCACCACGAAGTCGACCACCCCGGCTTTCCGGCTTTCCATGACGATTTTTTTATCGCTCTTGCCGGTGATCATGATGACCGGGATATTAGCCAGCTGCGGGGCGCTCTTCATATACCGGACCACTTCCAGGCCATCCATATCGGGCATCATCACATCCATCAGGATCAGGTCCGGTCGGATCTTGCGCAGCACCTTCAGCGCCTCGATACCGCCGCGTGCAAACACCAGATGATAGTTTTTTTCTTCCAGAATTTTTCCTGCGATCTTGTGCTGCAGCTCATCGTCGTCCACCACCAAGATCGCATACCGGACGCGCTCGGCCATCGCGCCAAGGGCACGCACTGATTCCAGCTGTGGCTCATACCCCTGCTTGAAATCCTGCGCCCATTGCTTGAGGTTATTGACCGACTCGGCAGCGGCATGAAAATGCTGTTGCATGTCCTCCTGCTTGAAGCGTCCGATTTCGCTTATCAGGTCATTGCTCTCGTCATGTCCCATGGCGACCCCATCTCGGGCGAGCCGCATCGAAAATCCATCCAGTGCCGCACCAATCTTATGCTCGGCCTGCGCCATGGCTGCACGGGTCACCTCGATATGCTTTCCGCCCCAAGCCATCATCTGCTCCAGCAGCACCTCCAGTTCCGCCAGACGGCGCGCCTGGGCAGCGAACTCCGCCAACGACGGACCGCTGGAAGAAGTTGCGGCCAACTCGCGCAACGCATGGTGCACCGCCATCGGCAGACGGGTCGTATCATGGGTCATCGGCCAGTACAGAATGTAGTCGTCGAACAACTCCTTTTTGCACAGGTCGTAGACATGCTTCACTTCGTCCTTATTGCACAGGATCACGGTGCGGTGCGGATGCGAATGGATCTGGGGGCTGCGGCGGAAAAGTTCGAGATAATAGCGCTCCGATTTTCCCAGGCTGTTGAACACCAGCATCAGCACATCCGGCCAATGAGATTCGAAGTCCTCCACCGCCTTGTCCGGCTCGGTGGAAGTAATGACATTGTCGAATTCGGCTTCCAGATATTTCTTGATCAATTCGGCATCGGTAACACTATCCGATGCGATCATCACCTTTGCGCTGGAAAGACCTTCTGACATGGCCCACATCTCCTTTTATTCCAAACCCTCACTGCGTGACTGCGATGCAAAACGGATGGGATACGCTGCTATTTGCGCGCCTGCCAGGACTGCATCCAGCCCGGCACACTGGTGGCTGGCATAGGTCTCGCGATGAAATAGCCCTGTGCGAGATCGCATCCAGTACGGCGCAGCAAGTTCCAGTCGTCGCGCTCTTCCACGCCTTCTGCAACATTTTCCATGTTCAGGCGCCTCGCTATCGACAGGCTGGCGTCATATTTCGAGCGTATTGCCTCGTCGGACGCAGCGCGATGCACGAAGCTCCGATCGATCTTGAGTTCGTCGAACGGAACATCGCGCAACTGCACCAACGAAGAATGTCCGGTGCCGAAATCGTCGATGGACAGCCGGAAGCGCTTCAGGCGCAACCGGGCCAAGGTCTCCAGCTGCTCTCGCATGTTATTCGTCATGATGCGGCCTTCCGCCACTTCCAGCACCACCTGCTGTGGCGGCACGCCTGTCGCTGCCGCCTGACCGGTGAGAAAATCGGCGAAATCCAGCGAGGCCAGGTTGTCCATCGACACGTTGATCGCCATTTGCAACACCATTCCTGCTTCCTGCCAGGCGCTGGCCTGCTGCAGCGCGTCGATCAATACCGCGCGATTCAGCTCGTCGATCAGGCCATGCGCTTCCGCGACGCCGATGAACTGACCGGGCAATACCATGCCGTCCTGCGGATGCTGCCAGCGCACCAGCGCTTCCACCCCCACCACCCGGCCGCTGGCAACCGCCACCTTGGGTTGGTAATAATTGACCAGCTCGCCGTTGGCGATCGCCGCGCGCAGCTCGTCCGCACCGTAGATCTTCTGCTCCACTCGCGGCTTGCGTTGCGGCGGCGACCATTTGTCTATCATCGCCTTCAGCACTTCCGGTGCGACAGGTTTGTGCAGGTGACCCAGCACTGTGATCTTATGCGCACGCACCAGTTTCTCGACGGCCTGCTGCATGCGCTCGTCTTCTCCGCTTACCAGGATCAGTGCACCCTCATAGCCGTGCTCGACCAGATGGCGCACAAATTCCACTCCGTCCATTTCCGGCATGTTCAAGTCCAGCAGGATCAGATCGGGACTCTCATCGTCCATCCATTGCAGCGCCGCTCGCCCGTTGTCGCAGGTCTTGATCGGGGCAAAACCCAGGTTCGCCAGCACACGACTCAACAGCTTGAGCATCAACGGTTCGTCGTCCAGTGCCATAATCCTGATCGCGGATTTCTCTGTCATGTTTCCTCTTTACTGTTCTGGCATATGCCGCGAAAGCAGCATTACTTTCCTGCCGGTTGTTTCTCCCAGGATGCGCGGATATACGCGTTCACAGCCGCCGCTTCCGCCTCGAAACGCGGCATTAACTCATGCAATGCTTCGATTCGTCCGGACTTGCCTGCCTGCTCCATTGCCGCACACAGCTCGCCCAACGCCAGCGCACCCATGGCGCGCGCCGAGGATTTGAGTTTGTGTGCCAGCGTTCCAGCCTGCGTTGCCCGCCCTTCGTTGCAGGCCGCCCTCAGTTCTGTTGCGGTCTTCTCCAGACCGATGCGAAAATCGTGCAGGAACTCGCATATCACCGCCAGATCACTGCCCACCAGCGCCTTGAGCACGCTCACGTCGAGCGGCGCCGGCTCTGCGGCAGGCAGCCACTTTTCCAGCATGGCTTGCAGGTCCGCCAGCGGTGCCGGTTTGCTCAGGTAATCGTCCATGCCGGCGGCGCGGCAGCGCTCGGCCTCGGCCTCGTAGGCATTCGCGGTCAGCGCCACGATCGGGGTATGCCGCCCGCCCTGCTCCGCCGCGCGAACCGCGGCGGTCAGTTCATAGCCGTCCATTTCCGGCATATGCAGGTCGGTGAGCAACAACGCATAGTCCCCGCTTTGCCAGCGTTCCAGCGCTATCCGTCCGTTGTCGGCAATATCCGCGGCAATGCCGAACAGCGCGAGCTGGCGCCTGATCACCTGCTGATTGGTCTCGTTGTCCTCGGCGACCAGGATCAAGCGGCCATGCCGCAGCGCCTCCTCGCGCGACGGCGGCATGAATTCCGCCGCGCTCCTGCCGGACAACGGCATTTTTCTGTCCTCCTGCACCCTACCGGCGGCGATGGCCACCGCCTTGAGTATCGTGCGTCGCGTCAGGATATTGCCGTCCACCATCACCATGCCTTCGTGATCCATGCGCGGCTCCCGTCGTTGCCCGCGTCCGACAACGACAAAACGCGCATCGCGCCCGGGACGGACGGCGGCGCGCAATTCACCCGGCAGCGGCGCCGTACCGGCGGCATCGACGACCCAGATACATTGCCCGTCAGCCAGCGCAGGCATAGACGTACTGGCCGCCGTCAGATTTTCCGCCCGTTCAACCGCCGCTCCATCATGTGCCAGATAGTCGGCGATGTCCTCGGCCAGACCATCGGGACCGCCGATCACCAGACAGGATAATCCTGCAACCGGTGAGGGTGCCTCGCCAGCGCGGGACTTGGCATGCGCCACCCCGAAGGTCAGGCGCACGGTGAAGAGCGAGCCCTTGCCAGGCTCGCTCTGCACGGATATCTCCCCGCCCATCAGTGTCACCAGATGCCGCGAGATGGCCAGCCCCAGGCCTGTTCCGCCAAAATTCCGGGTGGTGGAAATGTCGGCCTGGGTAAACGGCGTGAACAGCCGCGCCATCGTCTCTTTGCTCATGCCGATGCCGTTATCGGCCACCCTGAATTCCACGGTTACCTCTTCCGGACTGTGTTCGACCAGCACGGCGCGCACCGAGATTCTGCCCGGGCGCTGCCGCCCGCTGGAAAACTTGATGGCGTTGCTGGTCAGGTTGAGCAGCACCTGGCGCAGCCGCAATTGGTCACCGATGACCATAGCAGGGATCGCGGGATCGGTGTACAGGGTCAGCTCCACTTCTTTTTTCCTGGCCATATGGTCGAGCATGCCACAGACTTTTTCCACCGTATCGTCCACCGGCATGGCCGCATTCTCGATGTCTATCCGGCCGGCCTCGGCTTTGGAAAAATCGAGAATATCGTCGATGATGGAGAGGAGGGAGTATGCCGATTCACGAATGAGGTCGACCATCTCCACCTGGTAGCCCTTGAGGCTGGACTGGTGCAGCACATCGATCATGCCGATCACGCCGTTCATCGGCGTGCGTATCTCGTGGCTCATCGCGGCGAGGAAGGCCGATTTTGCCTGGTTGGCCTGGTCGGCCTCTTTCCTTGCCTGCTCGAGCTCGGCGGTGCGCGCTACCACTTTGATTTCCAGATTTTCGTTGAGCTGACGTATCGCCTCTTCCGCCAGCTTGCGTTCGGTGATGTCCAGTCGCACGCCGATTATGCGGCTCGCCTTGCCGTTCTGGTCGCGTTCGGCTACGCGCCCTATGGTGTTAATCCAGCGGTAGGATCCGTCGGCATGGAGCATCCGCACTTCATACTGGAAAGGCACTTCGCTTCCGGCCAGCACAGCCTGGATACTCTTCTCTGCCCTGCCGCGGTCTTCCGGATGCATGCGTTGCAGCCAGATCGTACGGTCGAGGAACCCCTCCTGGTATTCATATCCCAGCATGGTGAAAAACGTGTGGGTGGCATGCCACTGATCGGTCTTCACATCCCACTCCCAGATGCCGATGACGGTAGACTCGGTAGCCAGCATGAGTCGTTGCGTCAGCACCCTGGCCTCGTTCTCGGCCCGCTCGCGCCGCGCTTCTTGGGCGAAATTGTCCAGTGCATAGCCGATATCAGCGGACATCTCAACCAGAAGCTGCATCTCCTCCTCGTCGAAAACGCCTGTTTCTGCGGCGTAGAGTACGAACACGCCGATTGGCTTGTCCTCCAGAGTGATGGGGAGCACCACCACTGAACGGTAACCCCGGCTCAATGCCGCATCGCGCAAGGCTGCCATGCGCCCGTCGCTGGCAATGTCATTGCAGATCACCGGCTGCGCCTCGGTCAGCGCCTGCGCGGTTAACGCGCAACTTCCCGGCATATCCCCGCGTGAGGTCAAATTGATATTTTCCAGATAACCGTCGTCACGGCCGGCCTGGGCGACCGGCGTCACCTGCTGGCTATCTGCGTCGAACTTGCCTATCCATGAAAAAACAAATCCGCCATGCTCCACCGTGATGCGGCACGCCTCCGTGAACAGTTCATCCTTATCGTGGACACGCACGATCGTGGTATTAATGCCGCTGAGCACACTGTAAATCCGGTTAAGGCGCCCTATCCTTGCTTCGCTTTCCCGGCGCTGGGTAATGTCGCGAAACACACCCACCAGATAAGTCTTGTCGCCTAAAGTCACGGCGGCGGAATTGACGTCGGCGTAAAACACCGAGCCGTCTTTGCGCTTGACCGGCAAATTTTCGGCGAGCCGAATCTCGCCACGCAGCTGCTTTTCAAACTGTTCGCTGACATACGGCAAATCCTGCTGCGGGTGGATATCCGAGACACCGAGCCCGGTGATTTCCTCGGTACGGTAACCCAGCATCCGGCAGATCGCCGGATTCCCCACGGCAAACCGCTTGGTCTCGGCATCTGCAAGCAATATCCCGTCGAGCGCATTCTCGAAGATGGCGCGGAATTTTTCTTCCGAAGCGCGCAGCATGCCTTCCGCCTGTTTGCGCTGTGAGATGTCGATAAAGGTCGCGATCGCGCCTGTCACCACCCCGTCAGTTACCAGAGGATGCGCCCAGTACTCAACCGGGATCGCAACCCCGTCCTTGCGCCAGAACACCTCATCGGCGACATTGATCGGTTGACCGGTCCGATAAGCGCCATACATTCTGCATGCGCTTTCGGGATAGGAGCTGCCGTCGGCATGGGAATGATGGAAGATTTCGTGCGTGTGTTTGCCCAGTATCTCATCGGCGTCCTGGTAACCCAGTATTTTCAGAAAGGCCGCGTTGACGAAGGTGCAGTTGCCATTGAGGTCCACCCCATAGGCGCCTTCGAACATCGAATCGAGCAGGTTATACAAGCTCTCGCGGGATTCACGCAATGCGGCCGTCCTTTCCTCGACCAAGCACTCCAGATTTTCGTGCAGCCTGGCGCGCTCCAGCGCCACCGCCACCTGGTTGCCGACGACATACAGCATCTTCAGCTCCGCTTCGTCGAACAGCCCCTGCTCCTTCCCGACCAGGTTCATCACGCCTATGCCCTGACTGCCGTTCCACAGCGGCACACTGGCATGGTAGCGCAAGCCGCGCGTATCGCCCTTGGCCGCCTTCAACCGTTCGCATTCCATGATGTTGGTGACATGATCCAGCTCGCCAGAGAGGAAGCGCCGTCGGCAGGTGCACGAACCCTCCATGCCCCCTTCTTGCTGCAAGCACGGTGGCATGTTGCGCGCGGCAGCGAGCCGGAAGCCGGATTCTTTGTCCCACAGGAATATCCAGCCGGCCTGGATGCCGGGCAGCCTCATGGCCCGTTCCAGCGCCACCTCCGCCGCCTCGCGCTCGGTCACCGCATGATTCAGGCCCGCGACGATGTGGCCGAACCCGTCCAGCACATGATTGGAATATTCCAGCTCCGTTTCGCGCAGCTTGAGCTCGGTGTTGATATGCACCGCCTGCTCGTAAGTCGAGATCAGCAAGTCCAGGATTTGTTGGCGCTCCGAATTGACGAAGTATTTCTGCCCGCCGAGGCTGATTTCCACGCCCACCTGCATCTTGTGTTCTTTGCGGAGATCGAGGTTCATCAGCAGGTAATTGATGCGCGACAACAGGTAGCGCTCGTCATAGGGCTTGCGGATGAAATTGTCCGCACCGCACTCCAGCCCGCGAATCACGTCCTGCGGATCGGAAAGCGTGGTGACCAGGATCACCGGGACGTCGCTCAACCTTTCGTCGGACTTGATCGCCTTGCATAATTCGTAGCCGCTCATCTCCGGCATCACGATATCGCTGATGATCAGCGTGGGTTTTTGCGCCTGAGCCGCCTGCAGTGCCTGCTTTCCATTGTTCGCAACGGTCACCCGGTAACCGTGCTGCTCGAGCAGAAAAAGAAGCTGTTCGGCCTGGGTGCGACTGTCTTCGGCGATCAGAATCTCGAGGCTGCTGTTCTTGGTTTTGGATTGCATCACTGCACCTCTTTCTTGCTGTTTGCGTAACCCGCCGGATTGCGCGCCAGATCCGTCAGCACCGAGGCGATCTTGTCCGGCGCCAGGATATAGGTCGCGGCCCCCAACCTAATCGCCTCGCCCGGCATGCCGTGCACCACGGAGCTCTCCTTGTCCTGTGCAAAGGTGACCGCTCCTTTTTCCCTCAGCTGTCGCAGCTCTTCCGCACCATCCCGCCCCATTCCGGTGAGCAACCCGGCGA
>JACPVZ010000159.1 GCA_016197305.1 Nitrosomonadales bacterium
CCTCGCGCACCAGGATCACCAGCTGCCCGCCTCGCCCCATTTGTTCGGCGCGGTCGGCGTCGAATACGGCGCGTCCGCATGCTGCACCGGGCGAGGCGGGCAGGCCTTTGGCCAGCGAGATCGCCTTGTGTTTCGGGTCCAGCCTAGGGAACAACATCTGCTGCAGCATCTCAGGGTCGATGCGCAGCAGCGCCTGTTCCTTGGTAATCAACCCGCTATTAGTCATCTCGACCGAGGTGCGCACCATCGCATGGGCATTCATCTTTCCGTTTCGTGTCTGCAGGCAGTACAGCGTGCCGCGTTCGATCGTGAATTCGAAGTCCTGCACCTCGTGGTAGTGGCTCTCCAGTTTGTCGCGCAACTCGCCCAGTTGCCGGTGCAGGTCCGGCATCTCGTCGGCCATGCGCGCGATCGGCTTCGGTGTGCGGATGCCGGCCACCACGTCTTCGCCCTGCGCGTTCACCAGGTATTCGCCGAACATCTGGTTCTCGCCGGTCGCCGGATTGCGCGTGAAGCCTACACCGGTCGCGGAGTCGAAACCGCGGTTGCCGAATACCATCGTGCATACGTTGACCGCCGTGCCGTTCGCCATATCAGGCGTGATCTTGAATTCGCGCCGGTAGTCCACCGCGCGCTTGCCCATCCAGGAGTTGAATACCGCCTGGATCGCGATCTCGAGTTGTTCGAACGGATCCTGTGGAAAAGGTTTTCCTGTATGGCCATGCACCGCGTCCAGGAACAGACCGGTCACCTCGCGCAGATTTTCGGCGGAAAGCGCGATGTCCTCCCTGGCACCTTCGCGCTTCTTGACCGCTTCGAAGGGGTCGTCGAACAACTCGTCCGGCATGCCCAGCGCGACCTTGCCGAACAGCTGCACGAAGCGGCGGTAGGCGTCATAGGCGAAGCGCTCGTCGCCGGTCTGTTTGATCAGGCCTTGCAGCGTCTCACTGTTCAGCCCGAGGTTGAGGATAGTGTCCATCATGCCGGGCATAGACATCGCCGAACCGGAACGCACCGACACCAGCAGCGGATTGTTGGCATCGCCGAAGCCCTTGCCGGTGGCCTTTTCCAGTTGCGCCATATGCTGGCGTACCTCCTGTATCAGGCCGGCAGGCAGCTTGTGTGCTGCGCCCAGATAGTCCAGGCATGCTTCGGTGGTGATCGTAAAACCGGGCGGCACGTTCAGTCCGATCTGCGTCATCTCGCACAGGTTGGCACCCTTGCCGCCCAGCAGCTTTTTGTTCTTCCCGTCGCCTTCGGCAAAGGCGTAAACGAATTTTTTCTGGCTCATGATGCATCCTCCGAAACAGTCGATTCAAGAAGCGTCCACGGTGCTCGCCCTCGCACGGGCTGGGTTTCATGCTATCAGTTTTTGCTGTGGCTGGGCTGAGCTTGTCCCGGTTTTTTGAGCCTGGAATTTAAGATCGTAAATGGGCGTCATCCCTGCGTGTTTCGGCGCAATGACATCGATGCGCGCCGATAGCTGCACGAGCGGATGCCTGACGTTTTATACTGCCGCTAAAATCAATCCTGTTGTGGTGATCTTCGATGACAACGAGCGGCAATTTTGAAACCCTGCAACCGCGCTCTGTCTGGGCGCACTTCGCGACGTTGTGCGCGATCCCGCGACCCGCTCTGCATGAGGCGGCGCTGCGCGAGCATCTGATAGCCTGGGCACAGATGCGCGGTATTGACGCCATCGTCGATGCCGCAGGCAACCTGATCCTGAAGAAGCCCGCCAGCCCCGGTTGTGAGGCCATGCCCGGCGTGATCATACAAGGCCATCTGGATATGGTATGTCAGGCCAATTCAGGCACGGCGCACGATTTCGGGGCCGACCCTATCCGTGCGGTAGTACGCGATGGCTGGGTGGTGGCACAGGACACCACGCTGGGCGCTGACAACGGCATCGGCGTAGCGCTGGCATTGGCCGCTCTGGAAGAACAGGACTTGATCCATCCGCCGCTGGAGGTGTTGCTCACCGTCAATGAGGAGTCCGGCATGGACGGTGCGCGCGGACTGGCTGCCGGTACATTGCAGGGCGAGGCGCTAATCAACCTCGATACCGAGGAGTGGGGGCATTTCTACCTGGGCTGTGCCGGCGGTGTGGATGTGGAGGTGAGCCACCATTGCGCGCAGGAAGAGCCGCCCCAGGACTTTGCACTGTTACGTTTCGAGGTGTCCGGCCTGCGCGGCGGCCATTCCGGTATCGACATCCATCTCGGGCGCGGCAATGCGATCAAGCTGCTGGCGGAAGCGTTGCGCGATCTGGCCGCGCACACCGACGTGCGCCTGATCGAGATGAAAGGCGGTACAGCGCGCAACGCGATCCCGCGCGAGGCGTTTGCCCTGTGTGCGCTGCCGGCTGCAATGGCGTCGAGCATCGACGAGTGGGTGCGGCATCGACATCAGGCATGGCGGGAACGGTTTTCCGAGGCGGATGCGAATGTGTCGTTCGTTTGCCAGCATTACGATGCGTCGCCGGGCAGAGCTGTTACGCGCAACGAACGGGAACGTGTGCTCGCTTTTATCGACAGTGCCGTCAACGGTGTCGCGCGCATCAGCGAGGATTTTCCCGGTGTAACCGACACGTCTTCCAATCTCGGTGTCGTGGCGCTGGAGCGGGGTGAATTGAAAGCGACGTTCAAGGTGCGCTCGTTGCACGACGCGAGGGCGGATGCGCTGGCTGACAAGTTGGTTGCTTATGCCGCAGCCCAAGGGTTGCAGGCGTCCAAGGGCGGCGCATATCCCAGTTGGACTCCGAATCCGTCCTCCAGCTTGCTCGCACTATGCCAGCGGGTTTATACGGCGCAATTCGGCCAGCCCGCATCGTTGCAGGTGATCCATGCCGGTCTGGAATGCGGCCTGCTCGCGGCCAGCCATCCGCATCTGGATATGATTTCGTTCGGCCCGGATATCCGCGGTGCGCATGCGCCCGGCGAAAGCGTGGAGATCGGGTCGGTAGAGCGCTGCTGGCAATTGCTCAAGGCGGTGTTGCGGACGCTGGGAGAGCCTGTGGCTTGTTGTTGAGCCCTCTCCTGCGTCCCACAGGATATCTGAATCGCGTGCTCAGACCGGCGGGCTGTCCGGCTTGAAGTCGTAGGGGTAGGTTTCCAGCAGCGATTTCATCTGCATATCGTCCTGGTCGATGTGCTCGACGGCCCAGGTGCTTAAAAAATGAAAGTAGTGTTCGGCGACGCTCTCGGACCACTTGCCGCGCAGGCTGGCTAACTCCGCCTCGATGAGTTGCATCTCTTTAAGGATGTACTGGTGTTCCAGATGATGATGGTCGAAACGATAATTGATCGCCCGCGCGATCCGGGCTTCGTTGCTGAAATGCTGGCGTGTGGCGAGCTCGAGCTGGTTCAGTGTCCGGGAGAAGCGCGCAACGTCTTTTGCCTTGATTGCGCGCTCGACTTCGTCCACCAGTTTGAATATCTCCCGGTGTTCTGCATCGAGCGTTGCATTGCCGACGCTCATCCGATTAGACCAGGTAAATTCCATTCAGCCCTCCCGAAAAATTTAAGCGCATGCAAAAACCAGCGAGGAGTACAGCTGCTACATTCTAAAACGAAGCACACCGTTTGCAAGCATTTCTGCAGGTTATTGCAATGACTATGTCGCGGTACCTGGGTGGGACCGAATAAACCGCCGCCAGCCCTCG
>JACPVZ010000160.1 GCA_016197305.1 Nitrosomonadales bacterium
CGCTACAGTTTCACCGACAAGGTATGGGGCGTGGCCGGCGCCAACTTCTTCGGCGGCAAACCGTGGGGCCAGTTCGGGCAACTCTCGCGCAACGACAACGTGTATCTCCAGGCCCGTTACGAATTCTGACTTCGAGCATGGAACGCAGAGGAGGCATGACATGATGAACAACTGGGGTAGTTTCGGGGGATGGGGAATGGGCATGGGTTTCGTGTTCATGTTGCTGTTCTGGGGGCTGGTCATTCTTGGAATCGCGGCGCTGATACGATGGCTGATGACACAGTCGTCGCCAAGTCACAACTCGCACGACAAATCGCCATTGGAGATCGTGCAGGAGCGCTATGCACGCGGCGAGATAAACCGGGAAGAATATGAGCAGAAAAAACGCGATTTGGAGCCGTAAGCATGAAAACACCGATCTATCTTGATTACAATGCAACCACGCCGGTGGCGCCGGAAGTGGTCGATGCAATCCGACCGTTTTTGGTCGAGCACTTCGGCAATCCCTCGTCGTCACATGTGTATGGATTGGTTGCCCGACAAGCTGTCGCCGAAGCACGGGCGTCGGTAGCTGAACTTATCCATGCAAAGCAGGGCGAGATCGTTTTTACCGGCAGCGCGACCGAGGCCAACAACCTCGCGCTCCTCGGCGTTGCGAGAGCACTAGGTCAAACGAAGCGGCATCTTGTCGTCAGCGCGATCGAACATCCGGCAGTCATGCAACCGGCGCAACATCTGCGCGAGATGGGCTGGGACTTGACCGTGGTAGCGGTGGATGGCTACGGTCGCGTCGATCCCCACGCAGTTGCCGCAGCTGTGCGCCCCGATACGGGGTTGGTGTCAATCATGCACGCGAACAACGAAGTCGGAACGATTCAGTCGATTGCCGAGATCGCACGCTTGGTCAAGCCTATGGGCGTGCTGCTCCACACTGATGCCGCCCAGTCGGCTGGCAAGGTTGAACTTGATGTCGATGCGCTAGGTGTCGATCTGCTGACTTTGGCGGGCCACAAGTTCTACGCTACAAAAGGAGTTGGTGCTCTTTATGTTCGTACAGGAACACCGATCACGCCGATCCTATTCGGGGCCGATCAGGAGCACGGACTGCGTCCGGGCACCGAGAATGTTCCGCTGGTGGTCGGTATGGGTGCGGCGGCAAGGCTTGCGCGGGAACATCTTCCTGCGGCGACGGAGAAATTGCGGGCGCTACGGGACGCGCTGCACGAACGGCTGGCGGCGGCTGTCCCCGGTCTCGTACTCAACGGTCATCCGACCGAGCGTCTACCCAACACTTTGCACGTCTCCTTTCCGGGCATCTCTGGGCGCGAGTTGCTGTATCGCGTCGCCGGGCGAGTTGCCGCTTCGGTCGGCTCGGCGTGTCATTCCGAGGCTGACGCGGTGAGTGGCGTACTGATAAAACCACTAGCCATTCGACTAGGCGAGCAAACAACACTCGCCAAGTCGCTGGTTATGGCGGCGATGGGGTGCGATGCGGATCGGGCGCGTGGGGCAGTCAGG
The DNA here is from genome assembly GCA_016197305.1 of Nitrosomonadales bacterium. Classification (GTDB taxonomy): domain Bacteria; phylum Pseudomonadota; class Gammaproteobacteria; order Burkholderiales; family Gallionellaceae; genus Gallionella. The sequence continues at coordinate 1,519 of JACPVZ010000160.1, forward strand.
CTTTCGATGGGATGGGTGACAACGCTAGAAGAAATCGAAGCCGCAGCGACGGCAATATCTGAAGGTGTGACCGACTTGCTGGTCCGGCGGCGTTAATCAAGTACCTTCGGGAAATCGTGCGTCTGCGCAAGTGATTAAAGGTGAGTCAAACCGCTTCCCAGTCTAGCCTCTTACGTCCGAAAAGGTATCTTAGGGACATCTGAAAGGCTGCTTTTCGCATTCGCCAAAGGCCGCAATGTTTCGGAGCACGCAGTCGCGTTTCGAGAAAGCCGCCGTTCGGGAAGATTCCTGCGCCTATGGCCGGTGATGATTTCATACCGGCCATAGACTCATCTGATTGCCACCGGCAGCAATGGCCGACTAGCGGGCGTTCATATATCCGCTGCCGACCATCAGTTGCCGTTCAGCTCGATTTGCGTCAGGTACAGGCGCAGGTCGAATTCGTATTGATGGTAGTCGGGTTCCATGTGCAGGCACAGTTGATAGAACGCCTTGTTGTGCTGCGGTTCTTTCAGGTGCGCCAGTTCGTGCACGACGATCATCCTGAGGAATTCGGGCGGCGCTTCCTTGAACAGCGAGGCGATGCGGATCTCGCGGCTGGCCTTGAGCCGGTTGCCCTGTACGCGGGAGATTGCGCTGTGCAGCCCGAGCGCGTGCTGGAGGACTTTGATCCGGCTGTCGTATTCGATCTTGTTGATCGCCGCGGCGTTGCGCAGGAAGCGGCTCTTCAGATCGAGGACATAGTCGTACAGCGCGCTGTCGGTGCGGATGTCGTGCGCGGCGGGATATTTGTTCCGCAGCAGTTCGCCCAGCTTGTCCTGCCGGATGAGTTGCTGCACCTGGGCTTTGATGTCCTCCGGGTAGCCGGCGAGGTATTTCATGGTGGGCATTGCGACGGGATTGACCAAGGCGATGTGTGGGATGTGCGGGCGATTATAAAGCCTGGTGCCGATTTTCGGCCCGCTTACCGGTGGCCGTGCAGGATCACCCGCCAGGCCTGCAGTTTTTGTTCGTAGCGCAGCGACGCGTTGGCGGGGCTGGTCGAGGGCAGGCGCCGGCAGTGCAGCGATTGCTGCTCCAGCAAGGGTTGCACCTGCTTGTGAAAGCATTGCTCGGCCATCGCCCCGTTGAAAAAGACCTGGGTGATCAGCGGATGAGCTCGGAAGAACGACGCGAAATCGTTGGCGCGGATCGAGTCCGCGACGATGTCGGCATCCAGGCTGCTGTGCCGCGTGCAGGAGGCGAGCACATCCCAGAGTGCGATGCCGGCGGACTGCAACTTTTGAATCCGCATTTCATAAGGCAGCGCGGGCGCGGCGCCGACCAGCTCGCCCATGATCGGCCAGAAGGCGTTGCGCGGATGCGCATAGTATTGCCCGGCCCGCAGCGATTCCTTGCCCGGCATGCTGCCCAGGATCAGGATGGTCGCGCCGGGCGTTTCGACAGGCGGGAAGCTCTGGATCTGCGACATGGCAATCGACTGCTCGGCGGGCATGCTCCGTGCGACAGGCGGGGCGTGCGGCGCCGCGCCAGGGTTACTTGAGCAGATGCTTCACATGGTCGCGTTCTTCGACCAGTTCGCGATAGCTGTCTTCCATGTGCTTGCGGCCCAGTTCGCTGATCGGCAGTCCCTGCACGATGTGGAAATGGCCGTGTTTGCAGGTCACCGGGAAACCGTACAGCACGCCTTCCGGAATGCCGTAGCTGCCGTCGGACGGCACGCTCATCGTCACCCAGTCGTTGTGGTGCGAGCTGAGCATCCAGTCGTGGATATGCGAGACC
>JACPVZ010000139.1 GCA_016197305.1 Nitrosomonadales bacterium
TGTTCCTCATATGGATAATAGTATGGATGGGAGCGAATGTCTTGTTTGGGAAATAAATGTGAAGGGCAGCTACTGGCACGTTGCTGCCCGTCATTGCGTTGATCCATTGAAGGTTGCGTGCCGCACTCCTGTGCGCGGCCGATGCTGTATCAGCAAGCGCAGTAGTTGTGCTAGTGCAAGTTCAGCAACGGCTTGAATCCCAGCGTACCCTTCAGCCCCTCCGCACTGCTGCGCGCCTCGTTCTGGTCGGCATAGGGGCCGACATGCACGCGCACCAGACCATCCTTGGAATACAGGCTGAGCTGTTTGCCGGCGTCGCCCAGTTCGGCGCGCATCTTGGCCATGAAGCTTTCCGCGGCGTCCTGTGATTTGAACGCGCCGAGCTGCAAATAAACATTGCTGTTGCCGGTCTTGGCGACGGGCAATGCGCTGTTGTTGGTCGCGGCCACTTTCCCCAGCGGCTTGGTTTGCACGCGTTCGGGTTTGGCGAGCGCCTGGGTGTTGTTGTCGACGCTGATGCTCTCGATCTCGACCTCTGCGCTGCCGTTGCCGATGATGCCGAGTTTGTGGGCGGCGGTGTATGACAGGTCCATCACGCGCTCATGCAAGAACGGGCCGCGATCGTTGACGCGCACCACCACGGATTTCTGGTTGGCGAGATTGGTGACGCGCGCATAGCTGGGGATAGGCAGCGTCGGGTGGGCTGCGGTCATCGCATACATGTCGTATACCTCGCCGCTGGAGGTGCGCTGGCCGTGGAATTTCTTGCCGTACCAGGAGGCGATGCCGCGTTCCTTGAAGTTGCCGGGTTTGCTCAGCGGCGTGTAGGTGTTGCCGAGCGCGACATAGGGGCGGTTGGCATAGCGGTGCAGCGGCTCGCTGACCGGCACCGCGTCTGGTGTGTCGTCGATGTTAGCCGGCGCATCGGGGCCGGGGCCGTCGCCGGCCAGATAGCCGCCGCGCTCCTGCGATTCGGCCGGCACGGCTGCCGGTGCAACGGATTTGCTGACGGCCGAGCGGTCTTCGACCGGCACCGGTGTGCTGAGTATTTCCACCTTGCGTGGCGGCGTGCTGCCGCACGCGGAGAGGAGCAACGCTGCCGATGCCCATGCCAGGAATTTTCTGCTCATGCTTCCCCCTATCGCCATGTGCCGGCAAGAGCCGGATGGCGGATTGTTGTGTCAGGTCTTAACCAGTTTTTTGTGTGTCTCTATGCTCATCAGCATACCAAAACCGAGCAGCAGGGTCAGCATCGAAGTGCCGCCGTAACTGATCAGCGGCAGCGGCACGCCCACCACCGGCAGGATGCCGCTGACCATGCCCATGTTGACGAACGCGTAGGTCGCGAAGGTCAGCGTGATCGAGCCGGCCATCAAGCGGGTGAAATAGGTGGAGGCGTTTGCGGTGATGATGAAGCCGCGGCCGATCACGAAGAAATACATCGCCAGCAGGATCAGGTTGCCGAGCAGACCGAACTCTTCGGAATACACCGCGAAAATGAAATCGGTGGTGCGTTCCGGCAGGAAGTCGAGATGGGTCTGGGTGCCGTTCAGGTAGCCCTTGCCTAGGATGCCGCCCGAACCGACCGCGATCATGCCCTGGATCGTGTGGTAGCCCTTGCCCAGCGCATCCTGAGACGGGTCGAGCAGCATCAGGATGCGATGGCGCTGGTAGTCGTGCATCATCGACCAGAGCACCGGCGCGCTGGCGATCGCGGCGACGAACATGCCGCCGATCACGCGCCAGCTGAGCCCGGCCAGAAACAGCACGTAAAAGCCGCTGGCGGAGATCAGCAGCGCGGTGCCCAGGTCGGGCTGGCGCGCGATCAGGGCCACCGGCATCAGCAACAGCAGCGCGGCGATGAAGTAGTTCTTCAGCGTCAGCGAGGCCTCGTTCTTTTCGAAGTACCAGGCCATCATCAGCGGCACGCCGATCTTCATCAGCTCCGACGGCTGTATCGTCGCGACGCCGATGTTCAGCCAGCGCCGCGCACCGTGGCTGATCTCGCCGAACAGTGCGACGCCGATCAGCAGCACCATGCCCAGCACATAGATAGGCACGGCGGTGCGCATCAGGTAATGCAGCGGCAGGTTGGCGATCAGCCACATGCAGGTGAATGCGGCGACGATGTTGACCATCTGGCTCAGCGGTTTTCCCCAGCTGGCGTTGTCCGCGCTGTAAAGTACCAGCAGGCTGGTCAGCAGCAGCAGGCCGATGCCGAGCAGCAGGGGTAAGTCGAGGTGGGCGATGAAGCGCAACCAGAGCTGGCGTTTAGTCATGTTCGGCCTCCTGAGCTGCATCGTCGGCCAAGGGTTTGGGTTCCTTGCCGAGCAGATAATAGTCGAATACCTTGCGTGCGATCGGTGCGGCGGTGCCGCCGCCGTGCCCGCCGTTTTCGGCCAGCACCACCAGCGCGATCTTCGGTTGTTCGGCCGGCGCAAACGCGATGAACCAGGCATGGTCGCGATGGCGTTCATCCAGCTTGCTGGCATCGTATTTTTCACCCTGCTTCATGCCCACCACCTGCGCGGTGCCGGTCTTGCCGGCAATATGATAGGGCGCGCCCGCGGCAGCCTGTGCCGCCGTGCCGCCGGGCTGCGTGACCGCCGCCATCGCACGCTTGACCAGGTCGAGATGTGCAGGGTCTATCTTCAGGTCCGGTTCGGGCTGGGTGGTGATCATGCGGCTCTCGTTGCTGCGCGCGCTGCGGATCTCCTTGACCAGGTGGGGTTTGTAACCCACGCCGTTGTTGGCCAGTGTCGCGACCGCATAGGCCAACTGCATCGGCGTGACCAGGTTGTAGCCCTGGCCGATGCCGACCGACACGGTATCGCCGGCATACCATTTGTCCTTGTAGCGCTTCATCTTCCATTCCTGCGAGGGTAGCAGTCCGGAGGTCTCGCCTTCCAGGTCGATGCCGGTCTTCTTGCCGAAGTTGAAGCGCGACAGGAAATTGAAGATGTTGTCTATGCCCATCTCGGTGGCCAGGCCGTAGTAATAGGTGTCGCAGGAGATCACGATGGATTTGAACATGTCCACGCTGCCGTGCCCGCCCTGTTTCCAGTCGCGGTACTGGTGGCCGCTGCCTGGCAGCGTGAAGTAGCCGGGATCGCTGATGGTGCGGCTCGGCGAGCGGGTGTTGTAATACAGGCCGGCCAGCGCCATGAACGGCTTGATCGTCGAGCCCGGTGGATACTGGCCGCGCAGCGCGCGGTTGTTCAGCGGCACGTCCGGCGAGTTGTTCAGTTCATCCCAGCTCTGCGGGTCGATGCCGTCGATGAACAGGCTGGGGTCGTAGCCCGGCTTGCTGACGAAGGCCAGCACCTCGCCGTTGTTCGGGTCGATCGCCACCAGCGCGCCGCGATAGTTGCCGAAGGCTTCCACGGCGATCTTTTGCAGCTTGGCGTCTATGCTCAGCACCAGCGTGTTGCCCGATGACGGCGGCGTGCGCGACAGCATCCGGATCGCGCGTCCGCCCGAGTCGACCTCGACCTGCTCCATGCCGGTGGTGCCATGCAGCTCGCTCTCGTAGCTTTGCTCCAGGCCGACCTTGCCGATGTAGTCGGAACCACGATAGTTGGCCGCCAGGTCGTTCTCTTCCAGTTGTTCGACGTCGGTCTGGTTGATGCGCCCGATGTAGCCGATCAGATGCGAGGTCTGGTCGGCATAAGGGTAGTCGCGGAACAGCCGGGCCTTGATCTCGACAGCCGGGAAACGGTATTGCTGGGCGGCGAAACGCGCCACCTCTTCATCCGTCAGGCGATTGCGTATCATCAGCGTCTCGAAATTATGGCTTTCGGCCAGCAGTTTCTTGAAGCGCTTGCGGTCTTTAGTGGTGATCTCGACCAGCGTCGCCAGATCGTTGATCGTGGCTTCCAGGTCCTTGGTCTTGTTCGGCGTGATTTCCAGGGTATAACCGGAGTAGTTGTGCGCCATCACCACGCCGTTGCGGTCTAGGATCAGGCCGCGGTTCGGGACGATGGGCACGACCGAGATGCGGTTGCTTTCCGCCAGCGTCTGGTAATAGTCATGGCGCGCTACTTGCAGATAGAGGAAGCGCGTCAGCAGGATTGCTAGCAACACCAGGACGAAGCCGATGCTGATCGCCAGCCGCAGGCGAAAGTAGAAGATTTCGCGCTGGTGGTTCTTGAGTTCGACGCTCTTGTTCATGGCTGCGGCGCAGGACTATGACGGTTGCCAGACCGGGTGACGACGCGCATGCCTTCAGGCGCCTTTCTGTTCAACACGCTTTTGTCGCATCGTCTGGAACAGGATGCTGAGCGGCGCCCACAGCAAGGTCGAGGTCAGGCAGCCCAGGAAATAAGGCCACACGATATAGCCGTTCACTTGCCAGTGGACCAGCGCATAGGCCGCATAGGTCATCGCCAGGATGCCGAACACCTGCGATGTCTGCTGGCGCAGGTTGAACATCTGCAAACGCCGGTGCAACACCACGCCGCCGAAGGCGAGCAGGGTGTAGGCGAGCGCATGCTGTCCGAACAGGCTGGCGTCCGCGACATCGGCAAGGATGCCGACCGCCCAGGACAGGCCGATGCCGATGCGCCACGGCTTGTGCATGCACCAGTACAACATCACCAGCGCGACGAAATCCGGGCGCAGCATCAACAGCGCGCCTTCCAGCGGCAAGCCGTTCAGGAACAGCGCGGCCAGGATGGTCAGGGCGATAAAGGCATTGCCGACGGGACGCTGGATTTCCGGATTGTTGGGGGCAAGGTAGGCCATCAGTTCTTCCTCTTGCTCTTGATCTTGGTGCCCTTGTCGGCATCGGCAGCGGCTGGTTCTTCGGGGGGGCGCTCGGGCAGTTTGGGCAGTCCCGACAGGATCAGCAGATGGCGGTACTTGTCGACGCCGGCCACCGGCAGGCAGCTGACCCGTGCAAACGGATAGGCTGCATCGCGCTCGATCTTGACCACTTTGGCGACCGGGATGCCGGGCGGGTAGATGCCGTCTATGCCGGAGGTGACCAGCACATCGCCGTTCTGGATATCGGAACTGACCGGCATATAGCGCAACGACAGCTGGCTGGTGTCACCCGCACCGAACACGATCGTGCGCAGGCCGTTGCGCAAAACTTGCACCGGGACGGCGTGGTCTTTTTCGGTGATCAGCGTGACCTCCGCAAGCCACGGGTAGACGCGCGTGACTTGGCCGACGATGCCGCCGTCATCCATCACCACCTGGCCGGTCTGCACGTTTGCATCCGCCCCCTTGTTGATCAGTACCTTGCGCTTGAACACATCGCGTTCCGCATAGACGACTTCGGCGAGCTGGGTGATCAGTTCGCCGCGTTGCGGCAGTAGGGCCAGGTTGCGCAGCTGCTGGTTTTCCTGTTGCAGGGCCTGCAGCTGCGAAATCAGCGCGGCATCGCGTTCATGCTGCTGGTGCAGGGCATTGTTCTCCGCTACCAGGCTGCGCTGGGTGACGAAGAAATTTCCCATCGCCTGCCAGAGCTCGCCCGGCATCGTCGCCAGGCGCTGGATCGGCGAAACCATTACCGACAGCGCGCTGCGTGTGGATTCGAGGTAACGATAGCGCGCATCGACGAACAGCAGCAGCAGTGATAACACCGCGAAGAACACCAGCCGCACCGCGGGACTGGGGCCGCGGTTGAAGAACTGGAAGGATTGCGTGTTGTCTAGCATGGGATCGTGAGTGGCGAGCGGCGAGTGGTCAGTGGAGGGAGGTCAGGTTTTCCCACTTTGCTACTCACCACTTGCCACTCCCCCGGAAGCATTACTCCGTGGTGAAGATGCTGGTGGATTTGTCCATGCTTTCGAGTGCGATGCCCGAGCCGCGCACCACGCAGGTCAGAGGATCGTCGGCGATCAGCACCGGCAGGCCGGTCTCTTCCATCAGCAGGCGGTCCAGGTCGCGCAGCAGCGCTCCGCCTCCGGTCAGCACCATGCCCTTGTTGGCGATATCGGCGCCAAGTTCCGGCGGGGTCTGTTCGAGTGCGGTCTTCACCGCGCTGACGATGCTGTTGAGCGGTTCGGTCAGCGCCTCGAGGATCTCGTTGCTGGAGATCGTGAAGCTGCGTGGCACACCTTCGGCCAGATTGCGCCCCTTCACCTCCATTTCGCGCACTTCGCTGCCGGGGAATGCCGAGCCTATGGTTTTTTTGATTTCCTCGGCGGTCGGTTCGCCGATCAGCATGCCGTAGTTGCGGCGGATGTAGTTGATGATCGCCTCGTCGAACTTGTCGCCGCCGACCCGCACCGAGCCGGAATAAACCGCGCCGCCCAGCGAGATCACGCCGACTTCGGTAGTGCCGCCGCCGATGTCCACGACCATCGAGCCGGTCGCCTCCTCGACTGGCAGTCCGGCGCCGATCGCCGCGGCCATCGGCTCCTCGATCAGTTCGACGCGGCGCGCGCCGGCGCCAACGGCGGATTCGCGGATCGCGCGACGTTCCACCTGGGTCGAGCCGCAGGGTACGCAGATCACGATGCGCGGGCTGGGGCTGAAGATGCTGGCCTTGTATACCTTGCGGATGAACTGTTTGAGCATCTGCTCGGTGACGGTGAAGTCGGCGATCACGCCGTCCTTCATCGGGCGGATCGCGATGATGTTGCCGGGGGTGCGCCCCAGCATCTGCTTGGCGGCCAGGCCGACTTGCTGGATCACCTTCTTGCCGTTCGGACCGCCCTCCTGGCGGATCGCTACCACCGAAGGTTCATTCAGCACGATGCCCTGCCCGCGCACCCAGATCAGGGTGTTGGCGGTGCCGAGGTCGATTGCCAGATCGTTAGAAAAATAGCCGTTCAAAAATCCAAACATGTCGTGTCCCGTAGTCAAAGAAATGCGCGAATAAACCCTTGTATGATACCCTATTAGCCTTATTTCAATAAAATTTTTGCTATGTCTCTGACTACTGCCGATGTACAGAAAGTCGCTCGTCTGGCCCGACTGGCGATGAATGAAACGGAAATCGAGGCGGCCCGCTCACAGCTGTCCGGTATTTTCGACCTGATCGCCGAGATGCAGGCGGTCGATACCCGTGGCATAGCCCCGATGTCGCATGCTCAGGATGTCGCCCAGCGGCTGCGCGAGGACAAGGTCACGGAAGCCAATCAGCGCGAGGCTTTCCAGGCTATCGCGCCACAGGTCGAAGCGGGCCTGTATCTCGTTCCCCAGGTTATCGAATAGTTTTTACCATGCTCAATTCCAGTCTGCAGCAACTCGGCGCAGCGCTGCGCGCCAAAAATATTTCCAGCGTCGAGCTGACCCAGCTCTATCTCGACCGCATCGCCCAGCACAATCCCGGGCTGAACGCCTATATCACGCTGAACCCGGAGATGTCGCTGGCACAGGCGCGCGAGGCGGATGCACGCATCGCTGCGGGCAAAGCCGGGGCGTTGACCGGCATCCCGTTCGCACAAAAAGACATCTTTTGCGCCAAGGGTTGGTTGACCACCTGTGGCTCGAAGATGCTGCACAACTTCGTATCGCCCTATGACGCGCATGTCATCTCGCAATTCAACGACGCGGGCGCAGTCAACCTTGGCAAGACCAATATGGACGAGTTCGCGATGGGGTCGTCGAACGAGACTTCCTATTACGGCACGGTGAAGAACCCGTGGGACACGGCGCGCGTGCCCGGCGGCTCGTCCGGCGGCACGGCGGCCGCGGTCGCGGCACGGCTATGTGCGGCGGCGACCGGCACCGATACCGGCGGCTCGATCCGCCAGCCCGCCGCGCTGTGCGGCATTTCCGGCCTGAAGCCGACCTATGGCGTGGTGTCGCGCTACGGCATGATCGCCTTTGCATCCAGTCTCGACCAGGCGGGCCCGATGGCGCGCAGCGCCGAAGACTTGGCGCTGATGATGAACGTGATGGCGGGATTCGACGAGCGCGACTCCACTTCGCTGCAGCGCGACAAGGAAGATTACGCGCGCGAGATCAATAAATCGGTGAGCGGGGGCAAGCCGCTGACCGGCCTGCGCATCGGCCTGCCGAAAGAGTTCTTCGCGGAAGGCTTGGATGGCGATGTGGCCAAGGCGGTCGAATCGGCAATCGCCGAATACAGGAAGCTCGGCGCGAGCGTGGTCGATATCTCGCTGCCGAACTCCAGGCTGTCCGTGCCGGTGTACTACGTGCTGGCTCCGGCAGAGGCATCCAGCAACCTGTCGCGCTTCGACGGCGTGCGCTACGGTTACCGTGCCCCGGAATATTCCGACCTCGCCGACATGTACGAGAAGAGCCGCGCACAGGGTTTCGGCGCGGAAGTGAAGCGCCGCATCATGATAGGCACTTACGTGCTGAGCCACGGCTACTACGACGCCTACTATCTGCAGGCGCAGAAGATCCGCCGCCTGATCGCGCAGGATTTCACCGAAGCCTATAAACAATGCGACGTCATCATGGGGCCGACCTCGCCGAGCACTGCTTTTAAATTGGGCGAGAAGGGCGACGATCCGGTGCAGATGTATCTGTCCGACATCTACACCATCGCGGTGAACCTGGCCGGATTGCCGGGAATGTCCATCCCATGTGGCTTCGGGGCAAATAATATGCCGGTGGGCTTGCAGATCATCGGCAACTATTTCGACGAGGCGCGCATGCTGAATGTCGCGCACCAATATCAACTGGCGACCGACTGGCACAGCCGCGCGCCGCAAGGGCTATAAGGGAACACCATGACCTGGGAAATCGTCATCGGGCTGGAAGTACACACCCAGCTCTCCACCAACACCAAGATATTCTCCGGCGCGTCCACCACCTATGGGGCCGAGCCGAATACCCAGGCCGACGCGGTCAGTATCGCGCTGCCGGGCGTGCTGCCGGTGCTGAACAAGGGCGCGGTGGAGCGCGCGATCAAGTTCGGCCTTGCGGTCGGCGCGCACATCGCGCCGCGCTCGGTGTTTGCGCGCAAGAATTACTTCTACCCCGACCTGCCCAAGGGCTATCAGATTTCGCAATTCGATCTGCCGGTGGTGGGGCTGGGCGCGCTGACCATTCAGGTCGAGCCGTTTTCGGGTAATGCAAAACCTTACGAGAAGACCGTGCGCATCACACGCGCCCATCTGGAAGAAGATGCGGGCAAGTCGATGCATGGCGATTTCCACGGCATGACCGGCATCGATCTGAACCGTGCCGGCACGCCGCTGCTGGAGATCGTTTCCGAACCGGATATGTGTTCCGCCGCCGAAGCGGTGGCCTATGCCAAGGCGCTGCATTCGCTGGTGCGCTGGATAGGCATCTGCGACGGCAACATGCAGGAAGGCTCGTTCCGCTGCGACGTGAACGTGTCGGTGCGCCGTCCCGGCGAACCGCTGGGCACGCGCCGCGAGATCAAGAACCTGAACTCGTTCAAGTTCATGCAGCAGGCGATCGACTACGAGGTGCAGTGGCAGATCGATACCATCGAGAACGGTGGGAAGATCCAGCAGGCTACTGTGCTGTTCAACCCGGATACCGGCGAGACCCGCGCGATGCGCAGCAAGGAAGACGCACACGACTACCGCTACTTCCCCGATCCCGATCTGCTGCCGCTGGAGATCACCGCTGCGATGCTGGAGCAGGCGCGTGCTTCATTGCCGGAGTTGCCGCATGTCAAACGCGCCCGATACGCAAATGAATTTGGCCTTTCGGCTTACGATACCAACATTCTCACTAGTTCGCTGGAAATGGCAGGCTTGTTTGATTCCTGCGTAAGTGCGGTCGGTCAGTCCAATGCCAAGTTATGTGCCAACTGGCTGACCGGCGAAGTCAGCGCCCAGCTGAACCGCGATGGGCTGGACATGGCGCAATGCCCGATCAGCGCGCAACAACTCGGCGGCATGCTGCAACGCATCGCCGACAACACCATCTCCAATTCAGGTGCGAAAGAGGTGTTCCGTACGATGTGGGCGGAAGGCGGCGACGCGGATGCGATCATCGAAGCCAAAGGATTGAAGCAGGTTTCGGACAGCGGCGCGATCGAAGCGCTGGTGGACGAGATCATTGCCGCGAATGCCGACAAGGTCGCGGAATACCGCAGCGGCAAGGACAAGTTGTTCGGGTTTTTTGTCGGCCTGGCGATGAAGGCCAGCAAAGGCAAGGCCAATCCGGCGCAGCTGAACGACATCCTGAAGAAAAAGCTGGCGGGCTGAGCGCCGGGCAATAAAACGGTGTGACAGGCGACGAACCCGCGCCTGCGGATGGGTTCTATTCAGGGAGAATGGTAGATGCGTTACGTATTGCTGGCGTTGTTGCTGGTAGGATGCGCGGACCAAGGGGTGAAGGACGAAGATATTGCTGCCAAGCGTGCCAAGGAAGAGGCCGACCGCAAGCGTTGCGATTACATGGTGGGCGGGCCACGCGATTCCGAAATGTATCTGAAATGCATGCAGTACGATTGACCGATCAGCTGAGGGACGCGGCAGAGCATGGCCTGTTGGCGTCCGAGCCTGTGCGATCATGATCCTGGACAGACTGATCAACGCGCAGCGTTATGCTGCGCTGCATCCGCTGTTTCCGCGAGCGTTTGACTACGTCCGTGCAACCGACATGTCCGTGCTGGCGCCGGGTCGTTATGACATCGCCGGTGACGAGCTGTTTGCGATCGTCGAGCAGGCGCCGGGGCGCACTCGTGAGCGGGCTCAACTGGAATGCCATCGAAAATACATCGATATCCAGCTGGTGCTGCAGGGAGCGGACGAGATGGGCTGGAAGCCGCTGGCGGATTGCCGTGACCCGGTGAGCGATTACAGCGCCGAGAGGGATATCATGTTTTTCAGCGATGCGCCTGCCGCATGGGTAGCCGTGCCGGCCGGGCATTTCTGTATCTTTTTTCCTGAGGATACACATGCGCCCCTGGTCGGTGCGGGCGAGATACGCAAGGTGATCTTTAAGGTTGCTGCATCAGGCATGGCCGGCGCCGCGAGCCGACTGCCGGATCACTATCGCAACGCGGGTGATCTGCATGGATGACCGGCAGCTGTTGCGTTATGGCCGACACATCCTGTTGCCGGAGATCGGCATCGAGGGGCAGCAGCGTGTGCTGGATGCCAGTGCGCTGATCGTCGGGCTGGGTGGGCTGGGTTCGCCTGCAGCGCTATATCTGGCTGCCAGCGGGGTGGGAAAGTTGCTGTTGTGCGACCACGACACGGTCGAGCTGAGCAATCTGCAGCGCCAGATCATTCATCGCACCGGCTCGCTGGGCAAGGCCAAGGTGATATCCGCACAACAGGCGCTGCTGGAGATCAATCCGGAAGTTGAGTGCATCGCGCTGCAGGAACGTGCCGATCAGGCGCGGCTGGACGATCTGGTCGGCATGGCCGATGTGGTGCTGGATTGCAGCGACAATTTTGCCACCCGCTATGCGGTGAACCGCGCGTGTCTGGCCCGGCGCAAGCCTCTGGTGTCGGGTGCGGCGATCCAGTTCGACGGCCAGGTCGCGCTGTTCGACTTTCGCCGTAGCGAGACGCCCTGTTACAACTGCCTGTTTCCGGAAGACAGCCAGGCTGCAGAGTTGCGCTGTGCGACCACAGGTGTATTTGCGCCGCTGGTGGGCATCATAGGGGCGCTGCAGGCCGCGGAGGCGCTCAAGTTGTTGCTGGGCATAGAGCGCGGACTGGCCGGCAAGCTGCTGACATTGAATGCGCTGGACATGCAGGTGATGCGCACCAGCTTGCGCAAGGACGAGGCCTGCCCGGTCTGCGCCGCAACGCGCTGACCGGCGCGTTTGTTGTGTTATCGCAGGCCGGCGCCGAGTCAGGTATAGTCGCGCACAGTGATCGTGCTGTCGGGAATGGTGGGGTATGGGACGTTTATTGTTTTTGTTGGCCATTGTGGCGCTGGTTTATTTGTTGCTCAGGGCTTATCGCAAGCAAGCGCCGGGTCGCGATCAAGCACAGGGCAAGGACCAGTCGATAGTCGATGATATGGTGCGATGCGCGCAGTGCGGCGTGCATGTGCCCAAAAGCGAAAGCGTGCAGGCCGGGGGGCGCAATTTCTGCTGTGCGGCCCACCGTGATGCCTTCCGCCACTGAGAGCGGAGCCGTGCCGGGAGTGTGATGCCCGAAACACTATGCCTGAAACAACATGACTGACAAGCTCGTTGCGGAGACGCTTTCTGTCGATCTCTGGCGTTCCCTGCGCTATTTCAACTTATACCGCCTAGTGCTGGCCAGCCTGTTCGTGTTTCTGGCCGGGACATTCGGCACGATGTTGTCCCTGGGGGCGCGCAACTGGCAGCTGTTTTTCAGCGCGGGTCTTTTATATGCGCTGTTCGTGACGCTGTCGTTTGTGGCCATCCACCTGCGCTGGCCGCGTTTCAACTGGCAGCTGGCCGTGCAGGTCGGTGGCGATATCGTCGGGCTGTCGGTGTTGTCCTACACAAGTGGCGGGATACAGAGCGGCATCGGACTGTTGCTGCTGGTTTCGCTGGCAGCGGCAGGCATGGTCAGTCGTGGCAAGATCCCGCTGTTTTTTGCGGCGATCGCGAGTATCGCCGCGTTGCTCGAACATTCCTATGCGGTGTTGTATGCCGACGGAGAGGTGGCGCAATACGTGCAGGTCGGCCTGTTGTCCATCGCCTATTTCGCGGTGGCATGGCTGGCGCATACGCTGGCGAAATATGCGGTAGACAGCCAGCGCCTGGCGCAGATTCGCGGCCACGATCTGGCCAGCCTGTCCGAGGCGAACCGGCTGGTGATGCGCGACATGCAGGACGGCGTGCTGGTGGTGGATGAGCTGGGCATGATCATGCAAATGAATCCCGCGGCGGAACGGCTGCTGCGCAAGAGCGCGATATCCGGAAGCTTGCTGTCGTCTGCGTTTCCGATGCTGTTTGGCCAGTATGCGTTGTGGAAACAGACGGGGAGCGCCAGCCGGGATACCTTGCAATTGGGGTCGGGGGTGCAGGCCAAGCTGCGTTTTGTCGCGATCGAACGCGACGCGGCACAGGGCGCGGTGATTTTTCTTGAAGATATGCAGCGTGTGCAGGCCGAGGCGCAGCAGATCAAGCTCGCGGCACTGGGGCGGCTGACGGCGAATATTGCCCATGAGGTCCGCAATCCGCTGTCCTCCATCAGCTATGCGGCCGAATTGCTGCGCGAGGATGCGGCAGATGCCAACCAGCGGCGTTTGTTGCAGATTGTGCTGGACAACACCCAGCGCATCAACCAGATCGTCCAGGATGTGATGCAGCTGAATCGGCGTGACCGCGCCCGCCCGGTGGTGTTCAAGCTGGATGAAATGCTGCATGCGTTTGTCGCCGAATTCACCCTGGCGGAACGCGTCGAGGATGGGGTGATGGTGCTGCGGGGTATGCCGGGTGTGGAAATCTGTATCGATCCGGGACATTTTCGCCAGGTGCTGTGGAATTTGTGCCGCAATGGCTTGCGTCACGGCAAGCGCATGTCCGGCAGCCTGTTGCTCGAGGTGGGCGTCAAGGACGGCAGGGCGGCGCTTTCCGTCCGGGACGACGGGCCGGGGGTTTCTGCCGAGCATCAGAGCAAGCTGTTCGAGCCGTTTTTTACCACGGCTGCGGACGGGACGGGGTTGGGTTTGTACATCGCCAAGGAATTATGCGAGGCTAATGGCGCCGTGCTGGAGTATTGCAGGGATGGCGAGCACAAGGGTGCGTGTTTCAGGATGGTGTTTGGCGAGTTAGGGGATGGACATGACCGATAGTTACCGACAGCGGGATCTGGCCGTGCTGCTGGTGGATGATGAGCCGGACATACTTGAGCTGCTCGAGTTGACGCTGCGCAAGATGGGGCTGGAAGTGGACAAGGCGGGCAATGTGCGCGAGGCGTTGGCGCGGCTGGCTGCGCGGCGCTACGACCTGTGCCTCACCGATATGCGCATGCCTGATGGGGACGGCCTGCAAATCGTGCAGCATATCGCGCAAAGCAATATGGATGTGCCGGTGGCGGTGATCACCGCGCATGGCAATATGGAGAACGCGGTGACCGCCCTCAAGGCGGGCGCGTTTGATTATCTGGCCAAGCCGGTGTCGCTCGATCAATTGCGCGCCCTGGTCAAATCGGCGCTGAATCTGCCGCACAGCCCCCCGTCTTCCGCCAAATCCCTGCTGGGTAGTTCGCCGGCGATGCAGAAGGTGCGCGACTTGATCGAGCGGGTGGCACGCAGCCAGGCGCCTGTGCATATCAGCGGCGAATCCGGCAGCGGCAAGGAATTGGCTGCGCGCCTGATCGTGCAGAGTGGCACGCGTTGTGATCAGGCATTGGTCGCGGTGAACTGCGGGGCGATTCCGGAAAATCTGATGGAAAGCGAATTTTTCGGTTACAAAAAAGGCGCTTTTACCGGTGCGGACAAGGACAGGGACGGTTTTTTTCAGGCGGCACATGGCGGCACGCTGTTTCTGGACGAGGTGGCCGACCTGCCGTTGACGATGCAGGTCAAATTGCTGCGTGCGATACAGGAAAAATGCGTGCGCAAGGTGGGGGCGACCAGCGAAGAGCCTGTGGATGTGCGCATCATCAGTGCGACCCATCATGGCCTGTCCGATCGGGTGCGCGAGGGCAAGTTCCGTCAGGACTTGTATTACCGGCTGAACGTCATCCAGATCCAGATGCCGCCCTTGCGCGAGCTGCGTGAGGATATTGCGGCAATCGCGCAGCAGACGCTGGAGCGTCTGCGCGATGGTGTGGCGGTGCGGTTTTCTGCGGAAGCATTACGGGCGCTGCAGCAATACAGCTTCCCCGGCAATGTGCGTGAGCTGGAGAACATCATAGAGCGTGCGCTGGCGTTGTGTTCGGGTGGGGTGATCGCCGAGCAGGATCTGCAGCTGGCGCCGGTGGAAGGGGTGCGCACCGAACCTGCGCTGCCGGGCGGAAAGTATCCGTTGCCCGACTATCTCGACATGGTGGAGAAAGAGGCGCTGCTCGAAGCCTTGCGTCAGACCGGGTTCAATCGCACTGCGGCCGCGAAACTGCTGGGGCTGACTTTCCGCACGATGCGCTACCGCATGGAGCGTTTAGGCATCAAGGATCCCGAGGGCGCGGCCGATGCAGATTGACGGGCAGGGCTGGCTGGTCGGCGGTATCCGGATTCCATCACCGAACTGTGATGCGCGGCCCGACGCGGCAATCGAACTGCTGGTTATCCATAACATCAGTCTGCCGCCCGGGCGGTTCGGTGGAGATGGGGTGCAACGCCTGTTCACCAACACCCTGGATGCCGGCGGGCATCCTTATTATCAGGCCATTGCCGGCCTCAGGGTGTCGGCGCATTTTTTTATCCGCCGCGACGGGGCGCTGATCCAGTTCGTTTCCTGTTTGCAGCGCGCCTGGCATGCAGGGGTATCCTGCTGGCAGGAAAGGCCGCGCTGTAATGACTTTTCCATCGGGGTGGAGCTGGAGGGTAGTGATGATGTGCCGTTTACCGATGCGCAATATGCGGTACTGCGCGACCTGACGCTGGCATTGCGCTCAGCCTATCCGATACGCGGGATTGCGGGGCATAGCGATGTGGCGCCCGGGCGCAAGACCGATCCGGGGCCATTTTTTGACTGGGCGCGTTATTTGGCGGCGCTGTGCGGTAGGTAAAAACCAGGATGCTGGAGGCGGAAATATCCGGGTGATTTTTTAGCTTGCAATATTTCGATCAGACACTACAATTAGCTCCGCCGCTTCAAAAAAACACTAGATATAGTGTTTTTTGTGATCAGAGCCAAAAAATTTCAAGGGAGTAAGTATATGCTGCATGCCGCTACTGATAGCGTTTCAACCCCTCCAATGCGTACCAGCGAAGTTTCCGATTCGATTGCACCAGCCTCAAACCCGTTTGATCAATATAAAGTTATCCGCCGCAACGGTTCGGTGGTGTCCTTTGCGCCGGCCAAGATTTCGATCGCCTTGACCAAGGCGTTCATCGCCGTCAATGGCGGCCAGGGTGCGGCTTCGGCGCGGGTGCGCGAACTGGTTGAGCAATTGACCGAGGGGGTCGTCTCCGCGTTGATGCGCCGCCAGCCGCATGGCGGGACGTTGCATATCGAAGACATCCAGGATCAGGTCGAGCTCGGTCTGATGCGTTCGGGTGAGCATGATGTTGCGCGGGCCTATGTGCTGTATCGTGAAGAGCGTTCCCGTTCCCGCGCCAAGGAGAAGACCAAAGAGCAGGTGCATGTGATCAACGTGACGGGGGCGGACGGCGTGGCTCGCCCGCTCGATCTCGATCGTTTGTCTGCGCTGGTGCAGTCGGCCTGTGCTGGATTGGGTAGCGTGGTCAGCGCAGATGCGGTGATCAAGTTGACCCTTAAGGACTTGTACGATGGTGTCTCCTTGCAGGAAGTACGCAAGTGCCTGATTCTTTCGGCGCGCTCGCTGATCGAACGCGAGCCTGCCTACAATTTCGTCACCGCGCGTCTGCTGCTCAATAATATCTGCAGCGAGACGCTGGGCGAAGAAATCGCGCCTGAGGAAATGGCGACGCGGTATGCCGAATATTTCCCGCATTTTATCAAGCAGGGGGTGGCGGCCGAGCTGCTGGATGCGCGCCTGGCGCAGTTCGATTTGCAGCGGCTGGCCAAGGAGCTGGATGCGCAGCGCGATTTGCAATTTGGTTACCTGGGGTTGCAAACCCTGTATGACCGTTATTTCCTGCATATACAGGGCAAGCGTATCGAGTTGCCGCAGGCATTTTTCATGCGTGTTGCGATGGGGTTGTCGCTGAACGAGATCGATCGCGAGGCGCGTGCGATCGAGTTCTACCGTTTGCTGTCGAGCTTCGATTTCATGAGTTCCACGCCGACGCTGTTTAATTCCGGCACGCAGCGCTCGCAGCTTTCATCGTGTTATCTGACCACGGTCGCAGATGATCTGGATGGCATCTACGAGGCGATCAAGGAGAATGCGCTGCTCGCGAAATATGCCGGCGGCTTGGGTAACGACTGGACGCCGGTGCGTGCGCTGGGCGCGCACATTAAGGGAACCAATGGCGAATCTCAGGGCGTGGTGCCGTTCCTTAAGGTGGTCAACGATACCGCGGTCGCGGTGAATCAGGGCGGCAAGCGCAAGGGTGCGGTGTGTGCCTATCTGGAGACTTGGCACCTTGACATCGAGGAATTCCTTGATTTGCGCAAGAATACCGGCGATGACCGTCGCCGTACTCACGACATGAACACCGCGAACTGGATTCCGGATCTGTTCATGAAGCGCGTGATGGAAGGTGGTGACTGGACGCTGTTCTCGCCATCCAATGTGCCCGACCTGCACGACAAGTTCGGTGCGGATTTCGAGCGTGCCTATCTGGCCTATGAGGCCAAGGCTGCCAGCGGCGAATTGAAGCTGTTCAAAAAGATTCCGGCCGCGAGCCTGTGGCGCAAGATGCTGACGATGCTGTTCGAAACCGGCCATCCCTGGATCACGTTCAAGGATCCGTGCAATGTACGCTCGCCGCAACAGCATGTGGGCGTGGTGCACAGTTCCAACCTGTGTACCGAGATTACGCTGAACACCAGCGACAGCGAGATTGCCGTGTGCAACCTCGGTTCGGTCAATCTGGCTGCACACCTGTACCCGAAAGGTCATGAAAAAGCCGGGCAGATCGACCACGAAAAATTGCGCCGTACCGTCAATACTGCGATGCGCATGCTGGATAACGTGATCGATATCAACTATTACGCGGTGGGCAAGGCGCGTAATTCCAACCTGAAGCACCGCCCGGTCGGTCTGGGTATCATGGGTTTTCAGGACTGCCTGCATGACCTGCGCATCTCCTATTCGTCTCAGGAGGCGGTCGAGTTCGCCGATCGTTCGATGGAGGCGGTGTGCTACTACGCCTACTGGGCCTCTACCGAGCTGGCCGAGGAGCGTGGCCGTTATGCCAGCTATCGCGGCAGCCTGTGGGACCGCGGCATTCTGCCGCAGGACTCATTGGAGTTGTTGCGGCAGGAGCGCGGCGGCTATGTCGAGGTCGACATGTCGAGCAGCATGGACTGGGATGCGTTGCGCGTGCGCATCAAGCAGCATGGCATGCGCAATTCCAACTGCGTGGCGATCGCGCCGACCGCGACCATTTCCAACATCATCGGCGTGTCGGCCTGCATCGAGCCGACCTATCAGAACATTTTTGTCAAATCGAACCTGTCTGGTGAATTCACCGTGATCAACGAGCATCTGGTTGCGGAATTGAAACAGCTGGGGCTGTGGGACGAGGTGATGATCGCCGACCTGAAATATTTTGACGGTAGTCTGGCAAAAATCGATCGCGTACCTGCAGAATTCCGCAGCCTGTACGCGACCGCATTCGAGGTGGAGCCAAGCTGGCTGATCGAGGCTGCGGCCCGGCGCCAGAAGTGGATAGATCAGGCGCAGTCGTTGAATATCTATATGGCCGGAGTGTCGGGGCGCAAACTGGATGAGACGTATAAGTTGGCCTGGCTGCGCGGTCTGAAGACAACTTACTACCTGCGCACCTTGGGTGCAACATCGGCAGAAAAATCCACCGGACGTGCCGGTGCATTGAATGCTGTGCCGACCAGCGGTGGTGTGGTGGAAGAGGCCAAGTTTTGTTCGATAGACAATCCTGAATGTGAGTCGTGTCAATAAGGCGAGCATTCAGGACTGCCGTGGAGGTTGGCTTGCGCGGCAAGTTAAGCGCAGCGGACGAAACCATAACCCCCGGATTGCGAAGCCTGTCAGTAGGAGATTTTTTGCCGGAACTGCATGCCAGCCTGCCCGGCAAGTTAACTGTTTGCGGCGAGCTGAGTGCGCTCCCGATTAGTAATGCTCGATGAGCTGAGGAGAATAAAAATATGCTGAACTTTGAAGAAGACATTAGGCCGGCAGCGGCAATGCCATTGGCGATGATGCGCACCCCGTTCGAGGATATGCCTGTGGTATCCAAACCTGTGCAGTATGACCAACCCGGTGAGCGTGCTCAGGATGTGCAGCCCGTTTCGAGCGGCCGCATCCGCGTTGAAGACAAGCGCATCATCAATTGCAAGGCGGATGTGAACCAGCTGGTGCCATTCAAGTACAAGTGGGCTTGGGACAAGTACCTCGCTGCCTGCGCCAACCACTGGATGCCTCAGGAGGTGAACATGACTGCGGATATCGCGCTGTGGAAGAGTAACAAGCTCAGCGATGATGAGCGCCGCCTGATCAAGCGCAATCTGGGGTTTTTCACGACTGCGGACAGCCTTGCGGCAAACAACATCGTGCTGGGTACTTACCGTCACATCAGCAATCCGGAGTGCCGCCAGTTCTTGTTGCGCCAGGCCTTTGAA
>JACPVZ010000140.1 GCA_016197305.1 Nitrosomonadales bacterium
CAGCATCCGCTCGATGGCGCGCATGCCGATCAGTGGTACCGGTGGCTTGCTCGACGCTTTTGGAATCAGGGCCGCGTTCATGCCGACCTCCAGCATCGTTCCTGCCATGAACAGAACTTGCATTCGAAATGCGTGGCATCGTTGAACGATCGCGGCAGCAACTCGCCATGCTCGGTGGCCGCGATGATCTTCACGGCACGATCGGATGCGCGCTGCGCCAGTGCCGCATCGAAATCTACTTGCTCAAACCAGATCTCCTGCGTGTCCTTGTTGATCGCGGTGAACAGCGCGGGATTGCGGCTGATGCCATCAACCGTGCCTTCCATGTAGGCTTGGTAGATCGCCATCTGTGCGGCATACACCGGTTTGGAGGCAGCCACGCCGCGCTTCACGCAATCCCGCCAGTTCTGCGCGTTCATGGTTTTGCACTCCCACAGCATCGGGAAGGTGCAGCCCAGATCATCCGGTGCGCCCATGACGATTCCGTCCACATGACCTTGGATCAGACCGTCACAAACCGAGAAGCCAAACTGGCCGCCGGAACGCGTGCGGGTATGCAGGTCGAATCCGGCCAGACGCAGCCAGCGAATCGCTATATCTTCCAGCACATGACCCACCTCGAAGATACGCAGCACGCGCCCGTCGAAATTACGACCTGGATCGGCAGGAGCTCCGGCAAACTCGTACTGCAGTGCCCGGTCACACGCCACCCCAAGGCGGGAGGCCCCGAGGTAGGTACGACGGGATTGCTCTGCGCGTTCTGTCACCAGTGCCACATCGATGTGAGCGGTGATCAGGTCGTGCAACTTGGGGCGGTGATTGAAATCCAGCATTACGCACCGCCTTTCTGTGCAGTGCCTTCTTCCAACGGCAGGTCGTTTTTTAGATCGCTGAACGGGTCCTGCACTACTTCAGCCAACCCGCGAACGGGTGGGAAGTTGAAGCCGGTTGACCCGTAGCGATCGGCCATCGCATTGACGAAACAGGTGACGATGGCATCAATCACCCGCAAGGCTTCTGCTTCGGTGTAGTCGCCCAGCGGCTTGGCGTAACCGATCTCACCCGCTGCACCACCAAACGCCTTGAGGCATCCGCGAATGGCGGCCTGCTCGAATTCGGTCGCATCAATCATGGGCAGCTCCTCGTCCTTGCGTTCTGCCTCGACGCGCACGCTGTAGAACCGATGAAATGCATCCTGACAGTGCTTTGAACAGAACACCCATCGCACCGGATAGCGTCTTGCATCGCCGATGGCATAGCGCGTGTCGGTGATCCCAAAGCCACGCGCCTCTCGTGAACAAATCCAGCATTTCACGCTCCTTCCTTACTGCGCCCACGCCGGTTTGCCTGTTGCGGCAGGGCGTTGCGGAGCGGGTTGTGCGGGTGAGCCGGAATGACCACCTTGGGATGGGCTGCCTACCTTCGGCGTCATGCCCATCAGACGGGCGTAATCCTTGTGATCAGGTTCGATGGCCTGTTTGACGATGTTGCGGTTCTCGGCCTTGGCATCCTTTTCGATATCGATGCGTGCGACGAACTCGATACCGTCGATGGCGGCGAAGCTGGTGATGCGGCGGGTTCTCTGCGCTTCCGGCGATTGGTCGGCGGGCTGCACACCGTGGGCGGAATTGAGCAGCGCACGGATGAAGGTGCGTCCCATATTGGCCCATGCATCGCCCTTGGCAGAATGCAGGCCGATGTTGCTCCACAGCTTGCGTTTGGCATATTCGCCTTCGAGCACGACGAATTCGGCG
>JACPVZ010000141.1 GCA_016197305.1 Nitrosomonadales bacterium
ATCGTCAGGCTCGTCTAGCCCTATTGAGTTATTTTTATTCTTGGACTCGCCTATTGAATTACCACCACCGCCATTTGTTTGCGATGATTCACCGTCTGACGAGTTTTTCCTCTTATGATTACTGTTGTTGCGACGCCCTGCGACGCATCCACGACCAGCAGCGCGCCCTCGCAGGCGGACAGCGAACGCGACACTTCATAAGAGAAGTCCACGTGGCCCGGTGTGTCGATCAGATTCAGGTTGTATATCTGCCCGTCGCGCGCCTTGTATTGCAGTGCTGCGGTCTGCGCCTTGATGGTGATCCCGCGCTCGCGCTCCAGATCCATCGAGTCGAGCACCTGCGCCTCCATCTCGCGGTCGGACAGCCCGCCACAGAGCTGAATGATACGGTCGGCCAGCGTGGATTTGCCGTGATCGATGTGGGCAATTATGGAAAAATTACGGATTAGCTGCATGGAGTCCAAAATAAAAATCCCGCCTGTATCGGCGCATTCGCAAAAGCGCGAATTCTAGCCGATTTAGGCGGGGCACGCAGTACGCTGATTACTTGGCGTCCAGCTTGACGGCGATATAGGAGGCATTATTGCCGCGGCGCACCAGCAGCGCCACGTTACGCCCCGGAGGAACCTGCTTGAGGAAATCGTTCAGTTGCGCCAGCGAACGGATAGCCGTGTTGCCGATGGACAACAGCACGTCGCCCTGACTCAGGCCTGCGGCCCGTGCCGCGGCTCCCTTCACCTCCTCGATCAGCAGGCCGCTGGCGATCTGCAATTCCTGCAGCTGCTCCTTGCTCAGCTCGCTGACCGCGATACCCAGGCGCGCAATCGTTTCCGATTCGTCCTCGGCAGATTTTTTCACCGCAGAGGCCAGCTTGCCAGGCTCTATCATCTCTGCGACCACCACGACAACCTCTTTCGCCGCCCCCTTGCGCCACAGCTCGATGTTCACCCTGGTGCCGGGCTTGACTGCGGCGACCATGCGCGGCAACTCGTTGGAGTTGCGCACCGGCTTGCCGTCAAACTTGAGGATCACATCGCTGGCCTCGATGCCGGCCTTGTCTGCCGCGCCACCCTTCTCGACGCTGCTGATCAGCGCGCCATCCGGCTTGCTCAAGCCGAAGGACTCAGCCAGCTCACGGGTCATTTCTTGGATCGTCACACCGATTCGGCCGCGCGTCACCTTGCCGCTGGTGCGCAGCTGGTCGGCCACCTGCGTGGCCACATCGATAGGGATCGCAAACGACAGGCCCATCGAACCGCCCGAGCGTGTGATGATCTGCGAGTTGATCCCCACCACCTCGCCATTCATGTTGAACAACGGACCGCCGGAGTTGCCTGGATTGATCGCCACGTCGGTCTGGATGAAGGGCACGAAATTGTCCTGCGGCAGGGAACGTCCCTTGGCGCTGACGATACCCGCAGTCACGCTGTTGTCGAAACCGAACGGTGAGCCGATCGCAAGCACCCATTCACCTACCTTCAGCTTGTTCGGGTCGCCCACATTGATCTTCGGCAGGCCGCTGGCATCGATCTTGAGCAGCGCCACATCGGTGCGCTTGTCGGCACCAATCACCTTGGCGCTGTATTCACGCTTGTCGGTCAGGCGCACGGTGATCTTGTCGGCATGATCGACGACATGCGCATTGGTCATGATGTAACCATCCGCGCTGATGATGAAGCCCGAACCCAGCGATTGCGATTCCTGCTCGCGGGGCACCTGCGGCCCGAAGCGGCGGAAGAACTCGAAGAACGGATCGCCCTCCGGAATATTGGGGAACACCTGTGCATTACTGATGACCTGTGTGGTGCTGATATTGACCACCGCCGCCCCCTGACTTTCAACCAGCTCGGTAAAGTCGGGTAATTCCTTGGCATGTATGGAGAAAGAGAAGCAAACGGCCATGAACAGAGCCAGCCGAGCGAACAATTTTTTTAGCATAAGGCACCCTTTTATATTAAAAAAATTAACCAGCCACTTTTTACGACACACGACAGATGAGGACACACAGCAAGAATTCAAGCATGCGCCAGGCCGCCAACGCTCGGGAGCAAACCGACCGCGCGGAGACTAATCACCCAGATATTGCCGGGCGATATAGGGGCGGCCGCCGCGCAGCGAGCGGCGCGAGGCCAGCCACCTGGCTGCGACGAATCCCAGCAGCAAGCCGATGAGCGCGCCGATCCCGGCATAGGCATCGCGCTGCGCGGGCTGCATTGCCCAGGAGCCGCCCAGCGCCGCTCCCGCCAGCAACAGCCCCAACGGCAACAGATAGACCAGCCCTATGCCCTGCAACACCGCACCGTCTGCCACCGACACGATGACTTCGTCACTGACCCTGGCATCGATCGGATTATCCACCTCGAATTGGCGCGGTTTGCTGCAAAACATCTGTGCAATCTTGCCTGAGCCACACCCCTTGCCGTTGCACTGCTCGCAACCATTGCCCTGATTGGCCTGCACCAAGGCATGGCTGCCTTTGACCTGCACGACGATGGCGCGTGTTTCCAGCATGCTCAGTTACCGTTGTAGCGCGCCGAATCGAACACCTTCATCACGGTACGCGGCGGCACCTCACCCACGACCGTGATCAGATGCTTGTCCACCACCTTGTGATAGATGCTCACCGAACCGCGGCTGGACAAGCCTTCCACGTCGTCCTCATCCTTGTCGTTCTCCTCAACGAATAGCGAGATCGCACTCAAGCCGTCGGAATAGACAATCTGGGTAACCGGGCGATGCTTGCCACGCATCGGACGCAAAATCTCGGCGGATTTCTTGAAGCCTGTCGGCAGCGTATCCACTACCCAGCCGCTATTAACCGGGGTTGGCAGCTTACCTGCCATCTTATTTGGTTGCCCACTCTTGCCGGTTGAGGCTATCACCTGTTTGAGCCAGGCGTGATCGACTGCACCGCCGATCTGCAATTGGGTGAAGGCGTACTGTTCGACCACCTGCTCCTTGTCGTCCAGCACAGCCGCTTTCAACAGCAATCCGGAATCGGTATGCACCCAGAGCTTATGGGTGTAGCGGAAATTATCCCTGGGCTTGAACAGCAGCACCTGTGCGTTGTAGCCCGCCACCCGCTCGGCACCCACTCGCCTGGCCTGGTAGTTCTCGCCCAGCGCGGTCAATTGCTCCGGAAGCAGCGAAGGGAAACGCTTGCGCCCCTGCTGGCTATCCACCTGCACCATCTGGTGATTGATATAACTCCACACCTCGCCATGATGACGGATAATCTCGCGCTTGGGACCATCCAGACTCTCGATTTTCTCGTACTCGCCGTCTTTCTCGACGACATGGGTGATGCTGGAAGTTTCGACATGGTTGTCGTATTGATACACGAACACCCCGCTGTAATCGGTCTGATGCCCGGCAAAGGCCACGGTCTTGAGCCAATCTAGGCTGGCCTGCCCCTCTTCGGCATAGCCGTTGCCGACCACCCCCAGTAACAGTGCCGCCAGCAGCCCTGCATAGCGACCCATTTTTATTGACCCTCGGCGCGGTAAGCCACGGTGCGGATATAAGAGGCACCGCCATTCATGTCGGTGCTCGGAGAAAACTCCTGATGTGCCAGCAGATAATCATTGGACTGGAGCTGACTCTTGACACTGGCCATGCGCAGCGCTCCTTGCTGATCTTGCCGCATCGCCATTTTGGGCGCCCCCTCCGGACCGATCTGCAAAGACATCCAGACCACCATCCCAACCGCGACCAGCGAAGCAGCCGCCGAAAATGCAAAAGCCTGCACCTTGCGCTTGACTGAATGGATACGCGGGGCCAGAACGGTTGGCTCTTCCTGCAAGCGTCGGTGCACGGAGGCGCTCAGGCCGGTGGGGATGTGCTCCGGCTGACGCAACACATCTCCGATCAGGTGGTAAATCTCCCAATTTTGATGCGCTTCCGAACCGTATCTGATCTTGCCCAGCAGGTTACCCGCCTCATCTTCGAACAACTCGCCATCCATCAACGCGGAAACTTCCTGCTTCTTGTCGAAATTCATCATTACCACCTGTTACCCTTGCTGGTTTCTAACAACGGCCGCAAATTCTCCGCAACCGCCTCTCGTGCCCTGAAAATCCTCGACCTCACCGTTCCAATCGGGCAATTCATGACTTCTGCAATTTCCTCGTAACTCAGCCCCTCGATTTCACGCAGCGTCAGGGCGCTCCGCAAGTCCTCCGGCAACTGCTGCAGCGAGGTCTGCACCACGTGGACAACCTGTTTGCTCATCAGTTCATTTTCCGGTGTACTGACCTCATGCAGCAGACTGGCCTCATCCAACGCCTCGGCCTCATCCGCATCCAGCGGCGTGGTCGTCGGCGGGCGGCGCTTGTTCGCCAGCAAGTGGTTTTTCGCGGTATTGATGCCGATGCGGTACAACCAAGTATAAAACGCACTCTCGCCACGAAAACCCGGCAATGCGCGATACGCCTTGATGAACGCATCCTGCGTGACATCTTCGGCCTCGGCCGGATCACGCACGAAACGCGAGATCAACCTGCCCAGCTTGCGCTGATACTTGGTGACCAGCAGATCGAAGGCATGTTTATCCCCACGCTGAGCGCGCTCCACCAACTGCTGATCCACTTCCCGGTCTGCCATCCCTGACGAATTCACTCTGGTTATATTATTAGCACTGTCCGCAATTGCGGGCCGCAAGTATAACCGCTCCGCTGATCCTGCGTCATTCAAGCTTTCCGGCCGTCAAATGCGACCGCCCCCTGGCAAAATAGTTCCACGCACGATCACCCCGATGCGTGCACCCCACTTTTGCTATAGTTCCGTATCTGCATCACCACACGGAACCGCAATTGTTACGCTTTGACACCTTGATCATCGGCAGCGGACTGGCCGGCCTGACCCTGGCCATCAAGCTAGCCGAGCGGCAAAAAGTCGGGCTGATCACGAAAAAGTCACTGATGGACGGTGCGAGCGACCGTGCTCAGGGGGGCATTGCCGCAGTGCTTGCCGAGGACGATACGCTGGATGCGCACATTCGCGACACACTGACTGCCGGAGCCGGATTGTGCGATGAGGCCGCAACCCGTTACGTGGTCGAGCACGGCAAGGCCGCGATCGAATGGCTGATCGCCCAGGGCGTGCCCTTCACCAAAGACAGCTCCAACCAGATGGGCTACCACCTGACCCGCGAAGGCGGTCACAGCCGCCGCCGCATCATCCACGCCGCCGATGCAACCGGCCATGCGGTGCAGGAAACGCTCGCGGCACGGGTGCTGAAACATCCGAATATCAGCGTGCTGGAAAATCATGTGTCTGTCGACCTGATCACCGGCAACAAGCTCGGCCTGGCCGACAATCGCTGCTACGGCGCGTACGCGCTGAACACCCTGAGCGACGAGGTCATCACCATCGCCGCACAGAACACCATCCTGGCCACGGGCGGCAGCGGGAAAGTGTATCTCTACACCACCAACCCGGATACCGCGACCGGCGACGGCATCGCGATGGCATGGCGCGCCGGCTGCCGCGTGGCCAACATGGAATTCATCCAGTTCCACCCGACCTGCTTGTACCATCCTCATGCCAAGTCCTTCCTGATCAGCGAAGCTGTGCGTGGCGAAGGCGGCGTGCTCAAGCTGCCGGACGGCACCCGTTTCATGCACTGGCACGATGCGCGCGCCGAACTCGCGCCGCGCGATGTGGTGGCCAGGGCCATCGACTTCGAAATGAAAAAGCACGGCCTGGATTGCGTCTATCTGGACATTTCGCACCAGTCCGTAGAATTCCTGCAAGAACACTTCCCAACCATCTATGCGCGCTGCCTCAGCCTGGGCATCAACATCAGCAAGGAACCCATTCCGGTCGTCCCGGCGGTACATTTCACCTGCGGCGGCGTGATGGCCGACCTGCATGCCCGCACCGACGTAGACAACCTGTATGCAGTCGGCGAGACCGCGTACAGCGGACTGCATGGCGCCAACCGGCTGGCCAGCAACTCGCTGCTGGAATGCCTGGTGTTCGCGGATGCCGCAGCGAACGACATTCTGGGCAAATCGCCCCAGCCATCGCCAGCACTGCCCGCCTGGGATGAAAGCCGGGTCACCGATGCCGACGAGCAGATCGTCATCGCCCACAACTGGGCGGAATTGCGTCACTTCATGTGGGACTACGTCGGCATCGTGCGCACCAACAAGCGCCTGCAGCGCGCGCAGCACCGCATCCAGTTGCTGCAGGACGAGATTCATGAGTATTACACCAACTTCCATATCAGCTCCGATCTGCTGGAGCTGCGCAACCTGGTACTGAATGCCGAATTGATCGTCAACAGCGCGCTGTCGCGACATGAAAGCCGCGGCCTGCACTACAGCAAGGACTACCCTGACACGCTGCCTCAGGCACTGCCCACCATCCTCACTCCCGCACCCGCGACGGCGCTGAATCTGCGGTTGTCCGCCCAAAAGATATAGGATATATTCACTCAACAATTCAGGCAGGCATCAGGGAAACTCTGCCCAACCACAACAGTAATTCGCAGCATCAATCAGCAATAGCGGCCACCAGCCTGGCTGGCTGCTTCCGTTTAGACCCGGCAGGGAATGGAGCTGGCATGATTCGACACTTGATTACTGGCTGGTCCGGACGCGTCGCACGATACTGTGGCCTTGCACTGACCGCACTCCTCGTTTTGACAAGCTGCACACCCGCTCCGGAAGCACCGCTGCGTATCGCCATCCATGCCTGGCCGGGTTATGAAACACTGCATCTCGCACAACAACAGTCTTATTTCCAGCCGTCCCGTATCCGCCTCACCGAAATGACCAACGCCAGCCAGACCTCACTGGCGTTGCGCAATGGCACAGTCGAGGCCGGCTGCTTGACGCTGGACGAAGTGCTGAGCCTGGCCCAGGACGGCATCGATCTGCGCATCGTTCTGGTAATGGACATTTCCGATGGCGCCGATGCCGTGATGGCTCGCCCAGGCTTTACCGAACCGAAAACACTGCGCGGCAAGCGCATCGCGCTGGAAAACGGCGCAGTCGGTGCAATCATGCTGGATGCGCTACTGGAAACCGCAAAACTGAAAGTCAGCGATGTCGAGCTGGTATCGGCGACCGTGGACGAGCATGAAAAAATCTACCGGTCCGGCAAGGTGGATGCGGTGGTGACGTTCGAACCGGTGCGAAGCGCCTTATTAAAGCAAGGCGCGCACGTGATATTCGACAGCCGCAAGATTCCGGAACGCATCATGGATGTGCTGGTGGTGCGCAACGACAAGCTGAACGAACATCGCCAGGCGCTCAAGGATATCGTCGCCGCACATTTCCGCGCCCTCGAATACCAGAAACAGCAGCCCCAGGAAGCCGCAAAAATCCTTGCACCCTTTCTCAACGTGGCCGCACATGAAGTCATCGCGCAGTATGACGGACTCAAAGTTCCATCGCTTGAAGAAAACCGCCATTTCCTTTCCGGAGCACAGCCGGTGTTGAACAGCCGCGCCGCCGATCTGGCCGGGCTGATGCTGCGCCACAGGCTGCTGCAACGCAGGGCCAACACCGCACAGCTGTCCACTCCCGAATTTTTGCCCTGGGAAAAATGATGCGACGCTACCGATCCATCAATCTGAATGTATGGCTACCCCTCATCATCCTGTGCGCGTTCGCACTGATGCTGGCCGTTTCAACCACCTGGCGTTATGAATACC
>JACPVZ010000152.1 GCA_016197305.1 Nitrosomonadales bacterium
AGCAGGCGCTTGGCCAATGCGCCGGAAGTGGTGAAGATCAACAGTCCGCTGGTCTTGAAATCCAGCCAGCCGATCGCGATCCATGTCTGGCCGCGCAGCCTGGGCAGCTTGTCGAACACGCTGACCCGGTTCTCGGGATCGTCGCGGCTGACGATCTCGCCTTCCGGCTTGTGGTACAGCAGCACGCGCGCAGTCTGGTCCCTTTCGCCGACACGTATCGTGCGGCGCTCAGCCTTCACCAGGTCACCTTCCACGACACGCATGCCCAGGCTGGCCGGCTCGCCATTGACGCTGACACGCCCGGCGGCAATCCACTCTTCCATCAGGCGGCGCGAACCGAACCCGGCCTGCGCCAGGACTTTCTGCAGCCTTTCACCCGGCGCCTTGTCATCATCAAGGTCAGCGGCGACCAACTGAGGCGTCTGCGCCTTGTCTTTTTTGTTCATGCCATCACCTCGCGCCGTTCCAGCACGGCTTGCGCCAGTGTGCCGCTATCCACCTGTTCCAGTTCACCGCCGACCGGCAAGCCGCGCGCGATGCGCGACACCCTGACGTCACGAGACTGTAACAAGGTGGCCAGATAATGGGCGGTGGCGTCGCCCTCCACGGTAAAATTGGTAGCCAGGATCACCTCACAAGGACGCTCCTGAACCCGCTTGAGCAAACGCTCGACATGCAATTCTTTCGCGCCTATGCCATCCAGTGGCGACAGCCTGCCCATTAGCACATAGTACATGCCGCGGTAACATTGCGTCTGCTCCATCACCAGCAGGTCGGCAGGCATCTCCACGACGCACAGCAGGCCGGCATCGCGCTTTTCGGAGGCGCATAACGCGCACACTTCCAGCTCGGAAAAATTGTTGCATTTGCTGCAATGCCGGATGTTGCTGGTGGCCTGCTCCAGCGCCTGCGCAAGGCGCAACGCTCCGCTGCGGTCACGCTGCAACAGGTGATAGGCCATGCGCTGCGCGGACTTGGGCCCGACGCCGGGCAAGCAGCGCAGCGCGGCGATCAACTCCTCAAGATGGGATGGCATCAGCAAGGGATATTCCGCATCAGAACGGCAATTTCATCCCGGGCGGAAGCCCGGCGCTGAAAGCGCTCATGCGCTGCTCGGTCGTCGCGGCGACCTTTTTCATCGCATCGTTCAAAGCCAATACAATCAGGTCCTCCAGCATTTCCTTGTCGTCCGACATCACGCTGTCATCTAGCGACACCCTGCGCACTTCATGTGCGCAAGTCATGACCACCTTGACCATGCCGGAACCGGCCTGGCCTTCCACTTCCACGGTGGCCAGTTCGGCCTGCGCCTTCTGCATGTTCGCCTGCATCTGCTGGGCCTGTTTCATCAGCCCGCCCAATCCGCCCTTCATCATGATCTATCCTCCTGAAATTACTGTATCGGTTTGATGGAATCCGCCAGCACGCTGGCATCGAGTTCGGCCTGCGCTGCGCGCACGAAGGCATCCTGCTCAATCGCCTCGTACGCCTGCTGCTGCCTGAGCTGTTTGTTATGCAACTCGATCACAGCCGGCGTAGCCGCCTCGGTCTTGCCCAGGACCACGTTCAGTCTGGTAGGCTGGGCGAAATATTCGCTCAATGCCGCCTGCAATTTTTCGACCGCCATCCTGGTCTGCAAATGTTTGTGCTCCTGCGCCAGACGCAAAGTGATCTGGCCATCGGAAAAACTGTCCAACAGGCAATGCTTGGCCAGCTGCTGCGCCATGCTTTGCAGATTCAATTGCTGCAACAGCACGCCCCAGTCCGGTTGCCCGGCAGATGATGCGGCAATGTTGCCTGGCGCCACGGGGGGCGGCACCGGTCTGCCAACGGGAGTGGCCGTGACGTTTGCCGCCGCAGCCGCTGCACTGCCCTGCGGCACCGACGATGGCACGGCCTTGGCCGGTGTAGCAACGGTCTGCGGCAAGCCCTTGCCCGGCGCGAACGCCAGCATGCGCAGCAGCGTCATCGTAAAACCGGCATATTCGTCCGGGGCCAGGTCGATCTCGTCGCGTCCGTGGATGCTGATCTGATAGTACAGCTGCACCTCCTCAGGCGTAAACGCCTGCGCCAGTTCCAGCAAGCGCACACGCTCCGGTTCGTCGTCGGCGATCGCCTGCGGCACGGTCTGCCCCAGCGCGATGCGATGCAACAACGTGGCCAGCTCCTGCAACGCACCGTCAAAAGCCACACTGCGCGCGGCCATGTTATCGGCGATCTGCAGCAGCGCAGGGCCGTCCTGCCTGTGCAACGCCTGCAACAGCTCGAACAGATAGCCCTGGTCTATCGCGCCCAGCATGTTGCGCACCACCGCTTCTTCGACCCTGTGCGCCGAAAAAGCGATGGCCTGATCCATCAGGCTCAGCGCATCGCGCATGCTGCCCTGCGCAGCGCGCGCGATCAGGTTCAGCGCTGCCTGCTCGAACGGAATGCGCTCCTGTTCCAGCACATACAGCAAATGGCTTGCAATCAGGTCGGTCGGCAGCTGCTTCAGGTTGAACTGCAGACAACGCGACAGTACCGTGACCGGGATCTTCTGCGGATCGGTGGTGGCGAGGATGAATTTCACATGACCCGGCGGCTCTTCCAGCGTCTTCAGCATCGCATTGAAAGCCGACTTCGACAGCATGTGCACTTCGTCGATGATATACACCTTGAAACGCCCGCTGGTCGGCGCATACAGCGCGCTTTCCAGAAGTTCGCGCATGTTGTCCACCTGGGTATTGGATGCCGCATCCAGCTCGATCAGATCGACGAAACGTCCGCTGTCGATCTCCTTGCAGGCGCTGCACTCCCCGCACGGTGTAGCGGTAATACCGGTCAGGCAATTCAGCGATTTGGCAAAGATGCGCGCGATCGTGGTCTTGCCTACGCCGCGTGTACCGGTAAACAGATAGGCATGATGCAACCGGTTCTGCGTCAGCGCGTTACTGAGCGCCTTGACGACATGCTCCTGCCCCGCCAGCTGCGCGAAGTTCCAGGGACGCCATTTACGTGCAAGGACAGTGGTAGCCGACAATTTATTCCGATCTCATTGGATTAGATCAACCAAGCACAACCATTAGCGAATATGAAAGCCAGCGCAGCTTCATCGATGAAATGGGTGGGATTAAGCCACGTCAAAAACGATAGGCAAAATGTACCTGGTTGATGTTGATGCCCTGATTGGGCTTCTTGATGCCGCCGTTGGAAAGATGCTGGAAGCGATAGCCCAGATCGAATTGCTGATGTTCGCCGAAACGCGCGCCAAAACCGATATGGTCGCCGAACTGGAAGGCGCTGCCGAACCTGCGGTTAGCATAAATAAAGGTCGGAGAGATCAGGTGAAAACCGATCGCCGCTTCCAGGTAAGGCGCAACCCCGGAAGGATGCTTTTGCTGGAAACGGAACACCGGCGTGAACCCCAGATCTTTCACCGTCTGGTTGTCACCGATGCTACTGCGACCGCGCCACATGCCCACCGACGCCTCCCAGAAGCCGGTCAGCTGCCAGTCGCCTTCGCTAAACCACTGCTTGTCCCAGTTCCAGATCGCGCCGGCACGCGCGGTATCGGTGTAATCGCCATTGCCCAATTCGAACGATACTCCGTCCACAGCCCACACGTTGGCACTCAGCAGCAATCCAGCAACAACACCAGCGATTCGCTTCATCACAAGCTCTCCACAAAAGGAGGCGAGCCTTACCCCCGGCACTTGCAGTAATTAGCTGTGGCTGCTTCCTTCCGGACCTGACCAGGTTCACTACCCTGCAATGCGGGGAGACCCGCCAATTCTTAAATTCTGTATTAATTAGCGCCGCATGATAGTCGAATTGACCGGCAAAATCCATGCCGAATCGGGGGAAGCATTGAATTTCCCGGTTAATGATTCAATTCAAAACCGCCGGGGGTTGCCCGGCAGCCAGTCATTTTTTCTTGCTTCGCCAAAGAAAAAGTAACCAAAAAGAAGGCGACCCCGGTTTGTGGCTACGGCATAACCTGAAGGTTAGCCTACGCCGCAACAAACTGCTGCGCAGTGTGTTGTCGCCGCTGCGCGGTGCCCTGTGTTGCTCAGCAGAAGAAAAACGGAAATCCAAAACCTTAAAATCGCAGGGTAGGCACGTTGCGCCCATTCTACTTGGTTATCACGGAACAATAATTCGATGTTCCAGATGCAATTCGAAAGTGTTCTGGTAACGTAATATCCAAATCTCGTCTAGCGAAGAAATAGACGCCATTAAATCTGCATCTAAGTTCGGATTCTTTGCATATTCGTCTGAGAGAAATTGCTGAATCTCCGAATCACGCCTGAGAAATCTGGGATTTACCCAATCAATCCATCCTTCTGACAATGGAATTCGGTATGAGATGTCGTAGTCACTGACAATTGCCACTGCGATGCGTTTCGCATCAGTTTCCTGTAATTTGCATGCAGCTTCATGCAGACGAAAGAGAAGATAGTCAATTGGCGAGTAAACGCCGAGCGAACCAGCGGTCGGATTCGTGAATGAGGCTAGGTTCAGCTCAAACAGCACCTCGCGTTGTGCTAGGAATTTGACCTCGAAAGTTGTAGCAATGCCACCTTTTTGCTGGCCTTCAACGTCAAATTGCCCACCGTACATTTCTAGATTTGAAACGTGCCATTGTTGACTTTCTAGCCATCGCGCAAAATCAAGCTCTGCAAGGCGGGAACGGTAGTTCCGTGCCTTCTTAAAACGCGAGATTTCATCTATCTCAAAGATCCAGGTTTCGCGCAGATCACTTTTGTACTGCGCCGTTACTTCTTTTTGCAGTTTGTTGCCGTCTAGAGCGAACCTATGAAGCGACTTTGTAAAACCCACCAAACACCCACGGCGATACGCAAGAAAAGGAATTGAGCAATGATGTGCTCCGTCCGGTTTAGAGATTGTGAATTTCAAATGTTTTTGCACGATTCCATCAGGGATCGTCAGTTTTAGTGCTGGACAACCGTTCCGCAAGTCGTAGAAAGCCCTGATCTGTTCACTAATTTCCGATGAAACAGAGTGAACTGAGCAGCTACATGCTTGATCTTGAATAATCTCAGTGTGCATCTATGGCTAATTTATAGCAGTGACTCCAATGTACCGGAGTCGAAATGTTTTGCCTATCTGCTTCTGCATGGTGGGCAACTTGTTGCCCACCATTAAGGTTTTAGGATTTGCTATCCCCTGTGCGCCGCCGAGTAGCGGAGGCTGGTCAGGGGATTTCGGCGAGGACTGTCTGAGCGCGTAGCGCGAGTTCCGCAGCCGCCTAGCCAGTCGAGCAACGCAGGGTACCGCGCAGCGGCGGCAAACCGGGGTCGCCTTCTTTTTAGTTACTTTTTCTTTGGCGAAGCAAGAAAAAGTGACTAGCTGTCGGGCTACCCCCGACGGTTTTGGTTTTTAGTAAATCACAAAGCGCCCGCTGCTTCGCGGCGACCCTTCGACATAGCCATTCGACTAAGCTGGCAAACAACGCCAGCCAAGTCGCTGGTTATCAGGACAAACGGATTCTCTACTTTTTAAATCAAACCACCTTCACCGGAATCCCCCCAACCCTTCCACTCCACTTCGCCGGCCCGATCTCATGCACCGAGCCACCGTTAGCATCCACCGCAACCGTGACCGGCATGTCTGCCACTTCAAATTCGTAGATCGCTTCCATGCCGAGATCGGCGAAGGCGACGACTTTTGATTTTTTGATCGCCTGCGCGACAAGGTAAGCCGCGCCGCCGATGGCGATCAGGTACACCGCGCCATGTTGCTTGATGGACTGTATTGCAGCCTTGCCGCGTTCGGCCTTGCCTATCATGCCGATCAGGCCGGTCTTCTCCAGCATGGTGTCGGTGAATTTATCCATCCGTGTCGCGGTGGTCGGTCCAGCAGGGCCGACGACTTCGTCGCGCACCGGATCGACCGGACCGACGTAGTAGATGAAACGCCCGTTGAAATCCACCGGCAACTGCTCGCCTTTAGCCAGCATCTCGACCATGCGCTTGTGCGCGGCATCGCGTCCGGTCAATAACTTTCCGTTCAGCAACAGTGTCTCGCCCGGTTGCCACTGGGCGATGTCGGCACGCGTGATGCTGTCAAGATTGACGCGGCGCGCATCCGGCGATGGCTTCCAATGCACATCGGGATAATCCTCCATCTTCGGTGGCGTGAACTGCGCAGCGCCGCTGCCGTCCAGTTCGAAATGAATATGCCGTGTCGCCGCGCAGTTGGGAATCATCGCGATGGGCTTGGAGGCGGCATGGGTGGGGTAATCGAGTATCTTCACATCCATCACCGTGGTCAGCCCGCCCAGTCCCTGCGCGCCTATGCCCAGCGCATTGACCCTGTCGCAAATCTCGATGCGCAATTCTTCCAGACGGTTCTGCGCGCCGCGCGCCTTGAGTTCAGTCATGTCGATATGCTGCATCAGTGATTCTTTGGCCAGCAGCATCGCCTTCTCCGCTGTGCCGCCTATGCCTATGCCCAGCATGCCCGGCGGACACCAGCCCGCGCCCATGCCGGGCAACTGGTTCACGACCCACTCGACCAGGTCGTCGCCGGGATTCAGCATCGCGAAGCGCGCCTTGTTCTCGGAGCCACCGCCCTTCGCGCCGATGCGCACATCCACCTTGTCGCCTGGCACGAGTTCAACATGCACCACGGCGGGCGTGTTGTCGCCGGTGTTCTTGCGCTTGCCTGCCGGATCGTTGACGATGGAAGCGCGCAGTGGGTTATCGGAATCCAGATAGGCCTTGCGCACACCCGCATTGACCATCTCGGTGACGCCCAGGCTCGCACCTTCCCAGCGCACGTCCATGCCGACGCGTACAAATGCCACGACGATCCCGGTGTCCTGGCAGATCGGGCGTTTGCCGATGGCGCACATCCGCGAGTTGGTGAGTATCTGCGCCATCGCATCTTTCGCGGCGGGAGATTCCTCGCGACTATAGGCATCGGCCAGAGCCTGGATGAAGTCGGCCGGATGGTAATAAGAAATAAATTGCAGCGCATCTGCGATGCTGTCGATGAAATCCTGCTGGCGGATAACGGTCATGGCGAACCCGATGTGAAGTGGCTGCGCCGATTATGTGCAGGCATGCGGAACGCGTCAATCGTAATCAGCGCCCGCAGTACGAGACACATAAAAAAGGGCGGGTACCAGACCCGCCCTTCCAAGTTAGCTGATTGCGTACCGCGACAATCAGTCTTTCCTGCGCAGCATCATGCGTTCCATCAGGCCATCCTTGGCGATGAACTGGTGCTTGATCGCCCCCAGCACATGGATCACGACCAGCACGATCAGCACGTTCACCAGCACCTCATGCACCTCGTGGGCGAACACATGCTCGTAACCCTCTTCCTTCGGCAGCAGAGTCGCATCGCCTGCCAGCAGCGCCCCGGCATCGCTGGTCACCACGGTGATCATGCCGCTCACCGGCAACACAAACAGCACGGTATACAGGAAATGGTGTATGCCCTTGGCCACCTTGTCCATCGCCGTCTGACCGATTGGAGGCGGAGTACCGTCTTTGCTGCGGAACAACAAACGCGTCACGGTCAACAGCAGGATGGTGGCGCCTGCCGCGATATGCACGATATATCCAGCCAGCGTTGCCTTGCTTTCATCGGTCGCCTCAGCCAGCTCCTCCCCCAGAAACCAGGCTGCGATGAGCAGCGCCAGGGTCAGCCAATGAACGATCACCATGCGTTTACTGTATTGCGTCATACTGTTTTCACTCCCGATAAATTTTCCGAGCTGGTCGGATAACATAAACCCAAACAAGTTCCATAACCCTAAAAACTTTGTGAATTTTACCTCACCCCTCCGCTGCCGTGCAGTATTTTGCGTCTACCCCTCAACCGGCCCAGCCCAATCCGGGGACGGATTTACCCTGCGCCTGCTGTCGCGGTATGCTGGCGGCAGTGCATAACATTGGATTAACGGCATCAGCATGACACTAGACGCTCCTTCAGTTTCCGGACTGAGCACAGCCACAGCACTGCAGCGCCTGGCCGCATCGGGTTACAACGAGTTGAACCCGCCGCAACCGCGCAGGCTATGGCACATGGTCGCGGACGTCTTGCGCGAACCGATGTTCCTGCTGCTCATCGCTGCAGGCTGCATCTACCTGTTGCTGGGCGATGTCAAAGACGCGCTGATGCTGCTGTTCTTCGTGATGATCGTCATTGCCCTGACCGTCTTCGAAGAGCACAAGAGCGAACGGGTGCTGGAAGCCCTGCGCGACCTGTCCAGCCCGCGCGCATTGGTGCTGCGCGATGGCCGGCAGCAACGCATCGCCGGACGCGAGGTGGTACCGGGAGACCTGCTGTTGCTCACCGAGGGAGATCGTGTGGCCGCGGATGCCGTGCTGCTCAGTTGCAACGACATGCTTGCCGATGAGTCGTTACTGACCGGCGAGTCGGTTCCGGTACGCAAACAGGCAGGCAGCGCAAGCTCGATGATGCGTGAACCGGGTGGCGACGACCAGCCATTCGTATATGCCGGAACGGTGCTGGTGCAAGGCAGCGGCATCGGGCTGGTGACGGCAACCGGAAAATCCAGCGCAATCGGACAGATCGGCCAATCTCTGCAAGGCACGCAATCCGGCGAGTCGCCGCTGCGCATCCA
Source organism: Nitrosomonadales bacterium (assembly GCA_016197305.1). Taxonomy (GTDB): domain Bacteria; phylum Pseudomonadota; class Gammaproteobacteria; order Burkholderiales; family Gallionellaceae; genus Gallionella. The sequence goes on from JACPVZ010000152.1 coordinate 8,600, forward strand.
GACCGGCAGGCTGGTTCGCCACCTGGCCATCATCGCCAGTACATTCTGCCTGCTGCTGGTATTGATCTACGGCCTGTCGCGCGGCCACTGGCTGGATGCGCTGCTGGCCGGAATCAGCCTGGCGATGTCGGCCTTGCCGGAAGAATTTCCGGTGATCCTGTCGGTGTTCATGGCGCTCGGCGCATGGCGCATCTCGCGGCACCAGGTGCTGGCACGGCGGCTCGACGCGGTCGAAACGCTGGGCGCCACCACAGTGCTGTGCACCGACAAGACCGGCACGCTGACCGAAAACCGGATGGTGATCCGCACGCTATACAGCGAAGGCCAAATCCTGCAGGTGGACGATCTCAGCCCGTTGCCGGAACCCTGGCACGAACTGGTGGAGTTCGGCATCCTGGCCAGCGAGCGAGCGCCCTTCGACCCGATGGAGCGCGCGTTACACGAATTGGGCAGGCGCACGCTGGACGGCAGCGAACATCTGCACGAAGACTGGGAATTGGTACATGAATACAGCCTGTCGCCGGACTTGCTTGCGATGTCCCATGTCTGGCAAGGCGGCAGGCAGCAACATCACATGGTGGCCGCCAAAGGCGCACCGGAAGCCATCATCGAGCTGTGCCACCTGCCCGACACGGAAGCACGCGCCATCGAACAAGTGGCTGCCGGAATGGCCGATCAAGGCTTGCGTGTGCTGGGCGTGGCGCGCGCAAAACTCGAACCGCACGGACCGGAACCGCGCTGGCCCGCGCAGCAGCACGACATCGAATTTTCATTTGTCGGCCTGCTCGGACTGCATGACCCGCTGCGCGCCGGCGCAACCGAGGCCATCGCACAATGCCACGCGGCAGGCATACGGGTCGTGATGATCACCGGCGACCATGCACGTACCGCGCAAGCCATCGCCCGCGAACTGGGTCTGCCCTGCGAACAGATACTGACTGGCAGCGAGCTGAATGCCCTGCCCGATGAGGAACTGCGCGCGCGGCTGCGCCACGTCCAGGTATTCGCCCGCATCGTGCCGCAACAAAAACTGCGCCTGGTTGAAGCCTTCAAGGCCAACGGCGAGATCGTCGCCATGACCGGCGATGGCGTGAACGACGCGCCGGCGCTCAAGGCGGCGCACATCGGCGTAGCCATGGGCCAGCGTGGCACCGACGTGGCGCGTGAAGCCGCCGCACTGGTGCTGCTTAACGATGATTTCGCCTCGCTGGTAGCCAGTATCCGCATGGGGCGGCGCATCTACGACAACCTGCGCAAGGCAATGAGCTATACCCTGGCAGTGCATATTCCCATCGTCGGCATCGCCATGCTGCCGGTGTTGCTGGGCGAACCGCTGCTATTGCTGCCGGCACACATCATGTTTCTGGAACTGATCATAGGCCCGGCCTGCTCGATATTCTTCGAAGCCGAGGCAGAAGAAAGCAACATCATGCAACGTCCGCCCCGATCGGCAGACGAGCGGATATTTTCCGGCAGGCTGCTGGCGAACAGCCTGCTGCAGGGGGTTGCGGCGCTGATGATTGCCACAACGATCTATATATGGGCGCTGTCGACGGGCTTTGCAGAAAACACCGTGCGTGCGCTGGTGTTCGTCGCGATGGTGTCTGGAAATATCGCGCTGGTGATCAGCAACCGTTCGCTACATTCATCCTGGCAAGGCGCATGGTCGCGGGACAATCCGGCACTATGGTGGATCGTGCTGGGTGGCAGTGCCGCGCTGGCGCTGGCCTTAAGTGTGCCGATGCTGCGCGATCTGTTCCATTTCTCCGGGAGCGCACCGCAAATATTCGGCATGGGCCTGCTGGCCGCTGCCGGCATACTGCTGCTCAGCGCGGCGGTGAAACGCCTGCTGCCGCCATAGCCGCATTGCGCCCCTAACCCAATACCCATAACGGGTGCGGTCAACGAGGATGACCCACGGCTGATAAATTCGATTGACGCGTCCGGCAATTAGGCGTACAAGGCTTGCAGGTATTTGATTCCGAGTCTCTGCAGTACTGGTTTTCCATGTGCAATCTTCGATTCAAATAGTTTCGCGGGGGCGTTCCCCGTTTTTTAAAAAAGGAAGTAAACACATGGCATCCGGTTCAGTTAAATGGTTCAACGACGCAAAGGGTTTTGGTTTTATCACTCCCGATGATGGCAGCGAAGATTTGTTCGCGCACTTTTCCGCAATCAACATGAACGGCTTCAAGTCGCTTCAGGAAGGCCAAAAAGTCAGCTTTGAAGTGACTCAAGGCCCAAAGGGCAAGCAAGCCTCCAACATCCAGGCCGCGTAATCGCCGCTTGAGTTGGTAAAAAAGCCCGGCGTAGCCGGGCTTTTTGTTTGCTTTCCTGCAGGCAATAAGGCCTAGCTCTTCTTCTGGATGAATTCTATCCGGTACCCGTCCGGGTCGGCCACGAAGGCGATCACGGTCGCACCATGTTTCATCGGCCCGGCCTCCCTGATCACGCTCCCGCCTTTCTGCTTCACCATCTCGCATGCGCGGTATGCATCATCGACTTCGATCGCGATATGCCCGTAGCCCGCACCCAGGTCATATTTTTCCACGCCCCAGTTGTACGTCAACTCCAGAACCGCCCCCTCTTTCTCATCCTGATATCCGACAAATGCCAGCGTAAATTTCCCATCAGGGTAATCGTTGCGGCGCAGCAACCTCATGCCCAGCACTTCGGTATAAAAGGCGAGGGAGCGATCCAGATCGCCGACTCTGAGCATGGCATGAAGAATACGCATCGTTGCCTCCAGAAATTCATCAACAAAAGCGCAGACGATGCCGATACCGGCCGTCCGCAGACCATCAGGAATTGCGTTTTTCCAACTCTTCCCAGCGCGCCATCGCAATCGCTACTGCATCATCTATTTCTTCGCTGCGCGCCTGCAGCTGCTTTGCGCGCCTGGGGTCATCACGATAAATCGCGCCATCGGCCAGATGCGCCGCAATATCGATCTGCTCGCGTTCCAGCGCCTCAATATGTTTCGGCAGCTCCTCCAGCTCGCGCTGCTCCTTGTAGCCAAGTTTGCTGACGGATTTTAACTGCTGTGGCTTTTCCGGCGACGTGGCCGGAACGCGCGGCGGGGTCACAGGCTTGGTGAGCGCGACCGATGCCTGATACTTCTTCACGCGCACCCAGTCCTCGTAACCGCCGACATATTCGATCAGCTTGCCGCCGCCCTCGAAGGCAATCACCTGGGTCACCACGTTGTCGAGGAAAGCCCGGTCATGACTGACCAGGAATAGCGTTCCATCGTAATTCGCGAGCAACTCCTCAAGCAATTCCAGCGTCTCGATATCCAGGTCGTTGGTCGGTTCGTCCAGAACCAGCACATTCGCCGGCTGCGTGAACAGGCGAGCCAGCAACAAGCGGTTGCGCTCCCCGCCGGAACAGCTCTTCACCGGAGAACGGGCGCGTTCCGGGGGAAACAGGAAATCGCCCAGATAACTGATGACATGCTTACGCTGCCCCCCGATATCGATAAAGTCCGAACCCTGGCTGATCGTATCGGCCAGGGTCGCCTCGTCATCGAGCTGCTCGCGCAGCTGGTCGAAATACGCCACCGCAATCTTGGTGCCGAGCTTCACCTGCCCCTGATCCGGCTGCAGCTCACCGAGGATGATCTTGAGCAACGTGCTCTTGCCCGCGCCGTTCGGCCCGAGCAGGCCGATCTTGTCGCCGCGCTGAATGCGGCAGGAAAAATCGTCTATGATCTTGCGCTCGCCATAGGACTTGCTGACGTTGCTCAGTTCCGCAACCAGCTTGCCGGAGCGTTCGCCACTGTCCACGCTCATTTCGACCTTGCCGGTTTTTTCGCGGCGTGCTGCGCGCTCGCGGCGCAGCTGTTCCAGACGCAACACACGGCCTTCGTTGCGTGTGCGCCGCGCCTTGACGCCCTGGCGTATCCACACCTCTTCCTGTGCCAGCACCTTGTCGAACTTGGCATTCACGACCGCCTCGTCCGCCAGCATGCGCTCCTTGATCGCCTGATATGCGGAAAAATTCCCCGGAAAGCTGGCCAGTTTGCCTCGGTCCAGCTCGACGATACGGGTGGTGACGTTATCCAGGAAACGCCGGTCATGGGTGACGAACAACACGCTGCCGTTAAAGTTGTTCAGCAACCCTTCCAGCCACTCGATCGAGGCAAAGTCCAGATGGTTGGTCGGCTCGTCGAGGATCAGCACATCGGGTTCGGCCACCAGCGCCTGCGCCAGTGCCACGCGCTTACGCTGCCCTCCCGACATGTCGCCGACACGCTTGTCCGCGTCCAGATCCAGCTTGGCTATCGCCGTTTCGATGCGCGCCTGCACCGACCAGCCGTCCTGGGCCTCCAGCTGCGTCTGCAACTGCTGCATCTGCTCCAGCAACTTGTCGTAATCCGCATCCGGTTCTGAGAGTTGATGAGACACCTGGTGATAGTCATGCAGCAGCTTTTGCAGCTTGCCCAGTCCTTTTGCGACCGCATCGAACACGCTGTCATCGGCATCCAGCACAGGCTCCTGACTGACATAACAGATGCGTGCCGTCGGTGCGCGCCAGACCGTGCCATCGTCGAGATGCGCCTGCCCGGCGAGCACGCGCATCATGCTGGACTTTCCGCCGCCATTTCGCCCGATCAGGCCGACTCGCTCGCCCTCATCCAGCTGAAAGTCAGCATGATCCAGCAAGGCAACATGACCGAACGCAAGGCAGGCCTTGTCTAGAGTAATGAAGGGCATGAGCTAGTTCTTCTTCGGCAATGAGGATTGATACAGGAAAGAGAAACCCACCAACCAGCAAGCCATGGTCCAGTAACCGAACGCATCGGTGAACTTATCCAGCACCAGCAGCACATCACGGCTCTCGATCCAGGGATGGGTAAACTGGAAAAGAATAAACAGGCTGGACAGCACATTACCTGCCAGCACCAGACGGTGCCCGAAAAGGAAGCCGTTCCCTTCCGGCTTGCCCTCCGGCGGCAGCGAACCGCGAAAATGCAGCACCAGGTAGACCGCGCCAAACAAAAGCAGCGCCCCGACCATACGGCCAGGGATGTCTCCCTCGCGTGTGGTGGCACCCAGCAGCTCCAACACCACACGCCCGATCGCCGCGACAAACCCCATGGCCACCGTCTGCGGGATTAAAAACCATGCCATGAACAAATTCACCTTGCGCCACATTACGCCCTGCTCCCTGTCGTCATTCGCTGCTCCGGAAATAATCGTTATAAAGGCGCGAGATTACCACGCTCGCATGCATATTTTACGACTCTGCGCGACACAGCAAGCAAAAGGGAGTGCTACGCGGCTTGCGCTAGGCAAGCCAGCGCAGGGCCCCAACAACCAGAAAATTATTTGTGTGCCAGCGAAGACCGATAAACCACCGACAGTCCCAAGCCGAAAAACCCCAGTGCGGCAATCGAGAAACCGACCGCCAGGTAAGGAAGCGCCGTCAAAACACTCTGGTTATGTATGACCGGAGTAAACGCCGGCAACACATATACGCAAAACGCCAGCACGCTACTCGCCAGCAACAGGCCGTGCCCGAACCTGTACCCCCCGCCGCGGGGATTGCCCGCGCCCAGCGGCAGCTCGCCCAGAATACCGCGCACAACAAACAGCACCGTGGCCAAAAACAGCGCACCGACCAGCCAGCCGAACTCTTCATGCATGGGCACGCCCAGCACGAACAGCACTCCGGTGCCAACCTCGGCCAGCACACTACTCATAAAAATCTGCATGGCTAGAAACCAGGCCACAAACAGGTTGGCACATGCCGACATGCTACTTACTCCCGACGGTAACTCTCTTCAGATCATCAATGATCTCCTTGGAGTGTCGCGACGTTTCGACGCTGAGATACACCTTGCTGATATTCCCTTGCGGGTCGATCAAAAAGGTAAACCGGCGCGCCAGCTTGATGATGCCCAGGTTCATCAACGCACCGTAACTGGCAGCCACTTCGCCTGTCTTGTCAGCCAGCAGCGGGAACGGCAAATGGTATTTTTTCGCGAATTCCGCATGGCTGGTACTGTCGTCTACACTCACTCCGACGACCTCCGACCCCATTTCTGCCAATTGGTTCAAATCATCGCGAAAAGCACAGGCCTCCTGGGTGCAACCCGGCGTGTCGTCCTTGGGATAAAAATACAGCACCAGCCATTTGCCGCGGAAATCCTGCAAGGTGTGAGTGGTACCATTCTGATCGGGCAAATTGAAATTTGGCGCCGGACTGCCTACCTTGGGCAACTCTCCGGAACGCGCGGCGCGCGCAACCAACAACACCGCGAACACTGCCAGCACGGCGACAACCGCAATCCATTTCATGGCAATCCCTCCTGTCGAATAGAGCATGCAGCCCCTTGTGGCACGCATGATATCAGTCTGAATTATGGATTCATGCGCGTTTCCGTTAGAATGCGCGACTTGTTTGCACCGTCCTCGTAGTTAAATGGATATAACCGGCCCCTCCTAAGGGTCAATTACAGGTTCGATTCCTGTCGAGGACACCAAATTGCTGCTTTAACCCCGTCCGATACCATCCACCAAACCTGCATAATTTAATAAGGTAAACC
>JACPVZ010000153.1 GCA_016197305.1 Nitrosomonadales bacterium
CAGGTCCTTGGCGTTCGGTGAGTATCTGGGCATGAAGCGCTCGCCATGCTTGTTGACCAGGTAACCACCCTCGCCGCGTACGCCCTCGGTGATCAGCACGCCCGCGCCATACACCCCGGTCGGATGGAACTGGAAGAATTCCATGTCCTCCAGCGGGATGCCGGCGCGCGCCGCCATGCCCAGTCCGTCGCCGGTATTGATGAAGGCATTGGTGCTGGAATGGAAGATGCGCCCCGCCCCGCCGGTCGCGAACAGCGTGGCGCGGGCCTGGAACATCATCACGTCGCCGGTCTCGATCTCCAGCGCGGTCACCCCCAGCACATCGCCGTCCTCGTCGCGGATCAGGTCCAGCGCCATCCATTCGACGAAGAAATTGGTGTTGGCCTTGACGTTCTGCTGGTACAACGTGTGCAGCAACGCATGGCCGGTGCGGTCGGCCGCCGCGCAGGCGCGCTGCACCGGGTTCTTGCCGTAATCCTGCATGTGGCCGCCGAACGGGCGCTGATATATCTTGCCGCTGTCCAGCCGGTCGAACGGCATGCCGAAATGCTCCAGCTCGTACACCACCTCGGGCGCTGCCCGGCACATGAACTCGATCGCGTCCTGGTCGCCCAGGTAATCGGAACCCTTGACCGTGTCGTACATATGCCAGTGCCAGTTGTCTTCGTTGATGTTGCCCAGCGAAGCCGCGATGCCGCCCTGCGCCGCGACGGTGTGCGAACGGGTCGGAAACACCTTGGACAGCACCGCCACCTTCAGGCCCGCCTGGGCCAGCTGCAATGCGGCGCGCATCCCCGAACCGCCCGCGCCGACCACCACCACATCAAAAGTTCTTTTCGCAACTGCCATTACATTCCCCACAGAATTTCAACCGACCAGATCGTATAAAGCAGCAAGGCCAGCACGACCAGCGTATGAATCATCAGCCGCATGCCCGCATGTTTGACATAGTCCATCACGATGTCGCGCACCCCTATCCACGCGTGATAGAACAGGCTCAGCAGGAACAGCAGGCTGAAGGTGCGCACCAGCTGGCTGGCAAACAGGCCGGTCCACAGGTCGTAATCCAGGTAGGGTTGCGACAGCAGGTACGCCGCCATCACCACCGCATACGCCGCCATCACCGCCGCGCTGATGCGCTGGATCAGCCAATCGCGCAGCCCATAGTGCGCGCCGACCACGACACGGTTCACCATAGCCTCACTCCCACCCATGCGGTCATCGCCAGACTCGCCACCATCACCACCTTGCTGCTGTAGCGCGCCTGGGCGAGACTGCGCAGATAGTGCAGGTCGATCGCCAGATAACGCAGCCCGGCGCAGAAGTGATGGAAGAACGCCCACAGCAGCCCCAGCACGGCCAGCTTGAACAGCGGCTGGGTCAGCATCCCCTGCAGCTGGGTATAGGTTTCGATCGAGCGCAGGCTGTATTGCAGCGCCAGCAACAGCAGCGGCAGGCACAGGAACAACAGCAAACCGCTGACGCGGTGAAGGATGGAGACGATGCCGGGAAGGGGTAATTTGATGAGATGCAGGGCGAGGTGTTTCGGTCGCTGTTTATTCATTACGGATCTCTGCCATGACGAAAACGGATGGCCGTAATCGTACACCTTTTTACTTAACAAAAAAGCGCGGAAGTGATTATCATGCGCGCACCCGCCCTTAATCAGGAGAGCAGCATGAAGGCCCCCGTACGCATCACCGTCACCGGCGCCGCCGGACAAATCGGCTACGCCACGCTGTTCCGCATCGCCAACGGCGACATGCTCGGACGCGAACAGCCCATCATCCTGCAATTGCTGGACCTGCCCCAGGCGCAGCAGATGCTGCGCGGCGTGATGATGGAACTGGAAGACTGTGCGTTCCCGCTGCTGCAGCAGGTGATCATCACCGACGACCCCAGGGTTGCCTTCAGGGACACCGAGATCGCGATGCTGATCGGCGCCCGCCCGCGCAGCAAGGGCATGGAGCGCAAGGACCTGATCGAAGCCAACGGCGCGATCTTCTCCGAGCAGGGCAGGCTGCTCAACGAGCTGGCCGCGCGCCACGTCAAGGTGTTGGTGGTCGGCAACCCGGCCAACACCAACGCGCTGATCGCGATGAAGAACGCCCCCGACCTCGACCCGCGCAACTTCAGCGCGATGATGCGCCTTGACCACAACCGCGCAATCGCGCAAGTCGCGCAGAAACTGTTCCAACCGATACGCGACATCAAGAAGATGATCATCTGGGGCAACCATTCCGGCACCCAGTATCCCGACCTCGACCACGCCGAAATACGCGGCCGTCTGGTGCGCGAGCTGCTGCCCGACCAGAACTGGGTGGAGAACGAATTCATCCCCACCGTGCAGAAACGCGGCGCTGCGGTGATCGAGGCGCGCGGATTGTCGAGCGCGGCCAGTGCCGCCAACGCGGCGGTCTCGCATATCCACGACTGGATGCTCAGCTCGCACCACAACGACTGGGTGACGATGAGCGTGCCGTCCGACG
>JACPVZ010000154.1 GCA_016197305.1 Nitrosomonadales bacterium
CCGATCGGCAAAGGCACGGGACTGGGCTTGTCGCTGTCTTATGGCATCGTGCAGAAACACCACGGGCGGCTCGAGGTGCAGAGCGAGCTCGGCAAGGGTACGGCCTTCCGCGTGTGGCTGCCGGTCAGGCAGCCACAGGATCAAGAGAATTGAGCGAAAAAAGAATGATTGCAATTGGGGATGATGAATATGGACATGAATAAAACGCCGGATTGCTTGCAAGGGCAGTGTTTTTTCAAGGAGGCGCTGGATCAGCACGCCATCGTCAGCATCGCCGACGCGAGCGGCAACATCACCTACGCGAACGACAAGTTCTGCCAGATCAGCAAGTATTCCAAAGAGGAACTGATCGGACAGAATCACCGTCTGCTCAAATCCGGTGTGCATGATGCAAAATTTTTCGATGACATGTGGCTGACCATTTCCAGCGGACGCACCTGGCATGGCGAGGTATGCAACCGCAACAAGGACGGCGGCCTATATTGGGTCGAAACTACCATCGTACCCGGCCTCGACAAGAACGGTCTGCCCTACCAATACGTCTCGATGCGCACCGAAATCACCCGGATCAAGCAAGCCGAGACCACCCTCGCCCAAAGCAAGACCGAACTGGAGATGCGTGTCAAGGAAAGGACTGCCGAGCTGGAACAGGCCAAGCACATGCTCGAGGCCGATGCGCTGGCGCGCAAGCAGATCATGAACAAACTGCTCTATTTTAAGAGTGTGCTCGATCAGTCGCAGGAAGCCATCTTCATCTTCGATGCGGATAGCTTGCGCATGATCTATCTTAACCGCAGTGCCGAGACCCGGTTCGGGTTCAACAAGGATGAGTTGCTACAGATGCCGCTGCAACAACTCGAGGAACTCATGCCATTTCTGGTGAGCGGCGAGATGGTCGCGGCGCTTCGTGCCAACGGCAACGAGGATATCGCGCTGGATACCGAGTATCAACGCAAGGATGGCAGCAGATTTCCGGTGGAACTCACGTTGAAGCTGGTGATGGGCAACGATGGCAAGGCAGTATTGGTGGCCATCGTGCGCAACATCGAAGGACGCAAGAACGCCTATCGGGAACAGCGGGAAAACTATGAAACGATGCAGGCGCTGAACCATGAGCTGGAAGAAACACAAAGCCACCTGATGCAATCGGAGAAGATGGCCTCGATCGGCCAACTGGCGGCGGGCGTGGCGCACGAGATCAACAACCCGATCGGCTACGTCTATTCCAATCTGGGCACGCTGGAGAAATATGTGCAGGACACCTTTGCG
>JACPVZ010000155.1 GCA_016197305.1 Nitrosomonadales bacterium
ATGACAGGCTGCAGGAAGAGCTCAAGATGCTGGTGGAGCGCCTGATCGCGGAAGAAACGTTGGCGATCAACGACGCCGAGCGCAAGAGCCTGGTGCAGGATATCCAGCACGAGGTGCTGGGATTGGGGCCGATCGAGAGTTTATTGGCGGATCCGACCGTGTCGGACATCCTTGCCAACACCTACCGCCAAGTCTATGTGGAGCGCGCCGGCAAGCTGGAGCTGTCCGGCGTGCGCTTTGAGAACGATGCCCACCTGATGAAGATCATCGACAAGATCGTGTCGGGTATCGGCCGGCGCGTCGACGAATCCAGCCCGATGGTGGATGCACGGTTACCGGATGGCTCGCGGGTGAACGCGATCATCCCGCCGTTGGCGATTGACGGGCCGATCCTGTCCATCCGCCGCTTTGCCGTCACTCCGTTGGGCATCGATGACATCATCCGTGGCAAGAGCCTGACGCCGGAGATGGCGGAAATCATCGGGGGGCTGGTCAAGGCGAAAGTGAACCTGTTGATCTCCGGCGGCACGGGAACCGGCAAGACCACCCTGCTGAATATCATGTCCGGCTTCATTCCCCATTCCGAACGTATCATCACCATCGAGGACGCGGCGGAACTGCAGTTGCAGCAGCCCCATGTGGTGCGCCTGGAAACCCGTCCGCCCAATATCGAGGGCAAAGGCGAAGTGGCTCAGCGGGCGCTGGTGAAAAACAGCCTGCGCATGCGCCCGGACCGCATCATCCTCGGCGAGGTGCGCGGCGCCGAGGCGCTGGACATGCTCCAGGCGATGAATACCGGCCATGAGGGATCGATGACCACGGTTCATGCCAACAGCCCGCGTGACTCGCTAATCCGCTTGGAGAACATGGTCGGGATGGCGGGGTTGAATCTGCCATCCAAGGCCATGCGCCAGCAAATCAGCTCCGCCATTACCGCAGTAATCCATGTGTCCCGGCTGTCCGATGGCAAGCGCAAGATCACCAGCATCCATGAGATCACCGGCATGGAGGGCGATATCGTCACGATGCAGGAGATATTCATGTTCGACCAAACCGGCGTGGCTCCGGATGGAACGGTACTCGGACATTTCCGCGCCACCGGCATCCGGCCCAAGTTCATCGATCGTTTGCGTACCCGCGGCGTTATGGTTTCCGAGAATCTCTTCGATCCCACCCGGTTGTACGAATAGGAGCACAGCGTGGATTATTTATATTATCTGTTTGTCATTCTCGCCTTCATCGCGGTGGTGTTGTTCCTGGAAGGGACATACCTGGTCTGGAACGCCTACAAAGGACCCGAGGCGAAACAGATCGAGCGGCGTTTGCGTACCATGTCCGCCGAAGCCCATGAAGGCGAGAATCTGTCCATCGTCAAGAAACGCCTGCTTGCCGAAACACCGGCGTTGGATCGCCTGCTGCTGGAGATTCCGCGCATCCATCATCTGGACAAGCTGTTAGTGCAGTCCGGGGTGGCGCTGAATGTGGCCGGATTTCTGTGGCTGATGCTGATGGGCGCTTTGGCGGGTGTTGTTCTGGCCACGGTTTTCGACTTGCCACTGTTCGCGATCATCGGGGCAGGGATAGCACTGGGTATCTTGCCCCTGCTTTACCTACTGAACGCGAAACGCAAGCGCTTGATCGCCTTTGAATTGCAGTTGCCGGATGCACTGGATCTGATGGGGCGGGCGTTGCGGGCGGGGCATGCCTTTCCAGGCGCATTGAAGATGGTAGGCGAGGAGATGCCGGAGCCGGTGGCGGGTGAATTCCGCACCACCTTCGAAGAGCTCAATTACGGCATCAACCTAAAGGATGCGTTGCAAAATCTGGCCATGCGTGCGCCCAGCGAGGATTTACGCTACTTTGTCATTGCGGTGCTGATCCAGCGCGAAACCGGGGGCAATCTGACGGAATTGCTGGATAGCATCAGTGCCATGATCCGGGCGCGTCTGAAATTGTTAGGAACGATCCGTGTGTATTCTGCCGAGGGGCGTTTGTCGGCATGGATTCTGGGTATCTTGCCATTCGTACTGGCAATTTATATGAATATGGTTAATCCCAAGTTAATGAGCATGTTATGGACCGATCCCGTTGGCCTGAAACTGGTTTGGATCATGCTGCTGTTAATGGTCATTGGGGCTTATTGGATGCGGCGCATTATCAAGATCCACGTATGAACTCGGATCGTTATTGGGTGAACAACACATGACTACCATATATTATCTGATCGTTATTTTCTTGGCGGTGTTCGGCGTTGCCTTGGCCATCCTGCTTCAGTTGGGCGAGCGCCCGGTGCAGAAAAGGCTGGAGGGCATCGGGGCGGAGAATCCCGAGTTGCTGCCACAGCAGGCAGCACCGGTCTGGGTTCAGCGGGTTGTCAAGCTGAGCGGCCCGCTCGCCAAACTTGCCTTGCCGAAGGAGGGTTGGGAGAATTCCATGCTGCGCATTCGGTTCATGAATGCGGGCTACCGCTTTCCCTCGGCACCGATGCTGTTTTTCGCTGCCAAGACTCTGCTGGCTTTGGCGTTGCCGGGTCTTCTGGCGCTTTATTTCAGCTTGGCTACAGCAGACAAAACCAAGCCAGCGCTAGTGCTTTTCTTGATTTTTGCCGCCACTGCGCTAGGTTATCTGTTGCCTAATGCATGGTTGAATTGGCGTATCAGGAACCGGCAGCGGGACATTTTCGATAACTTCCCCGATGCCCTGGATCTCATGACGGTATGCGTGGAAGCAGGGTTGGCCCTGGATGCCGCACTCGCCAGAGTGGGCGAGGAAATGCGCTTCAAAAGCGCAACGTTGGCTGAAGAGTTGCATCTGGTCAATCTGGAAATGCGCGCCGGCGGCGGACGGGAAAGGGCATTGCGCAACCTGGCTTTGCGCACGGGGGTGGCTGAGATAGACTCGCTGGTGGCTTTGCTGGTGCAGTCTGACCGTTTTGGCACCAGCGTGGCCGACTCCTTGCGGGTCCATTCCGACAGTCTGCGCACCAAGCGCAGGCTTCGGGCGGAAGAGGCAGCCGCAAAGATTCCGGTCAAGTTATTGTTCCCGCTGATATTCTGTATTTTTCCTGCATTGATGCTGGTGCTTATCGGACCGTCGTTCATCACTATGACCCGGGTGCTGTTCCCTGCGTTAACGGGGATTCAAACATCACCGTAGGTTTCCAAAAGGAGTTGGGCCATGAAAACCTGTAGCATGATTCTATCAGCGGCTTCAATCATTCCCCTGCTGAGCAGTTGCGCGTCTTATCAGAAGACGGCCGACAGCGCGGCATGGAGCGTCAAGCCGACCTACAATGTGAAGCATTCCAGCGAGACGCCGGAAAGCTATTACCAACTGGGCCGCTACTACCAGGGGCAGAATCGCTATGAGCAGGCGCTGGCGGCCTACCAGAAGGCGCTTGCCATCGATGGCACGTTTGCCGAGGCCCGCAACGGGCTGGGGGTGATTTACGCCATGCAGGGTAAACAGCAAGAGGCGCTTGAGCAGTTCAGGCTGGCCATGAAGCAGGCGCCGAATGCCGCGCATATCCAAAACAATCTGGGCTATGCCCTGTATCTGAGCAAGTCATATGCCGAGGCGGCAAGCACGCTGGCACGGGCTGTTGCGCTGAATCCCGCGAACCACGCGGCACATACCAACCTGGCGCTGGCACTGGACAAGGCGGGCGACAGGGAGAAAGCAGTGCAGGTCATGGCCCAGGAAACCAAGCCGCAAGCTGTCGAAAATGTGCCGCCGGTGACCCAGCAGGTTCAGCAGGTTCAGCAGGTACGAACGGTGACGCCGCCTCCCGTTGCTGCGCCAACCGTTGCGACGGCGGCGATTCCTTCCCCGGCGCCGCAGCAGGTGCTGGCCTTGCCCAAGGACTGGGGCGTGATCAAACAGGCCGCGCGGAAGCCGGTTCCACAGGTAGAAAGCCGCGTCCAGGCCGTACAGCTTGCCCCCAATGTGTACGAACTGCGCGGACAGACGGAGGTGCATGTGCAAACGGTATCCGTTGACAAGCCGCTCCAGCAGGCAGCCGCGCAGCCAAACGGTCATGGCGAACCGCCTGGACAGATGATGAAACAGCGATTCGCCACGACCGTTTCCCTCTCTCCAAACTCTCTCCCAAAGGGAGAGAGGGACGGGGTCTCGCTTCGCGAGTCTCATGTTAAAGAGCGGAACATGGTTGTAGCGCAAGCTGCGCAGAAACCGGTTCCGGCGGCGGAAATGCATGTCCGGACTATCCCTCATGTGTCCAGTGTGGCTGAACAGCCGGTGCGGGCAGCAGCTCCGGTTGTCAGGCCATACAGCATCGAAGTTTCCAATGGCAACGGCGTGACGGGCATGGCAAGAAAAGTTGCTGGCTTCCTCGATAGTGAAGGTTATGCCAGAGCGCACTTGACCAACCAGAAACCCTTCAAGGTGGCCTCGTCGCAAGTGCAATATCGCTCTGGCTATCGGGAACAAGCGCTGTCGCTGGCTTCGACCTTGCCCGGGCAGCCCGGCATTGTTCAGGTCGATAATCTGCGCAGTGACATCAGCCTCAGAGTCTTGTTGGGCAAGGATCTGGCAGGCAACGTAGCTTATTTTCAGCAAGGTCAAGGCAAGATTCGCCTTGCCCTCAAATCGGATTCCTGATCCGACTGAGAAGCGAACAGGCCAGCGGACGAGCCATAGTTGCCAGGATCATCAACGCAAACTTAACGAATGAGGTGAATCATGCTTTCTACCATTGGTGAACTGCTGGTTCGCGAGCGCATTGTCTCCATGGCGCAACTCAATGAGGCGCTTTCTCACCAAAAGCAGCATGGCGGGCGTTTAGGCGATTCACTGGTTACGCTTGGATATATTTCTCCCGATGAACTGAAGCAGTTCTTTAATGCGGTTCCGCCTGTTCCTCTCAAGGTCAATCAGACCGGTTTGAGCGAAATATTCTTGACTGACCTGTTGTTGAAGATCGCCTATTTCGATGGCGGTACTTTTTCGCTTGGCCACATTAGCAAAAGCATGAGCCTACCCATGGGCATTGTGGACGAACTGACGGAAGCGGCGCGGAATGACGGTCTTGTTGCCATCAAGAGTGCTGGCGGCTACAACCGTGCTACGCATGTCTTTGAATTGACGGGGCAGGGGCGGCAACGTGCGAGCGAAGCACTGGAACAGTCTCAATATGCCGGGCCTGCCCCAGTTCCGCTCAAAACCTACAGCATCATGACCGCGCATCAAACGGTTCGCCAAATCGAGATCGATGAATCCTGGGTACGCCAAGCACTCAGCCATATGGTGTTGGATGACGAGCTTCTCCATCAACTCGGTCCCGCCTTTAACTCTGGCCGTTCAATTTTCATGTACGGCCCGCCAGGCACCGGGAAATCCACTATCACTGAGAGTTTGGCGCGGGCGCTGACTGCCAGTGTCTATATCCCTTATGCGGTCGAGGTCAGCGGCCAGGTCATTCGGTTGTTCGACCCGGCGATTCACATTCCTGCAGATGATGCTGATGAAGAGCGTTCCCAATTGGATCTTGGGTCAGGTCACAAGCATGACCCAAGATGGCGCCTGTGCCGTCGCCCTGTCGCCATGGTGGGCGGCGAGTTGACGCTGGAATCGCTGGACCTGGACTTCGATCCTCTAACCAAATTTTATGAAGCCCCCATCCAGATGAAAGCCGCGAATGGTTTCTTTATCCTGGACGACTTCGGTCGCCAAATGGTGTCGCCACGCCTGCTGCTGAACCGTTGGATTGTCCCGCTGGAGCGGGGTACTGACTTTCTTTCATTGCACACCGGCAAAAAGTTCGAGATCCCCTTCGATCAGGTCACGGTTTTTTGTACCAACCTGAAACCGAGTGAACTGGTGGACGAGGCATTCTTGCGCCGCATCCGGCACAAGGTCCGCATCAACTACCAGACCGAAGAGCAGTTCCATAAAATTCTCAGTCGCGTTTGCGACCAACAGGGAATAGTTTTTACCGATTCTGCAGCGCATTACCTAGTGGAAACCTACTACCGACAGGCCAAACGACCGATGGTTGGCAGCCATCCCCGCGACTTGGTGGAACATATCATAGACCGGGCCAGATTCCTGAAGACTCACCCCGAATTAACGCCTGAAGCCATTGATGCCGCTGCAGCAAACTATTTTGTCGATATGGATGCATAAACTGTCGGTATCTTCGAAGTCTGATAAGACAGACGAGAATGACATTTTACATAATATACATTATGCGCAATCAAGGATTGGCAAAAGTGGAATAGTTCGCGGAACGGTTTCGCCATTCGCATCCCCTCGATTAACCTCGCACATTGAATTCTTCTTCTTCCAGTAAATACAGCACTAAAGATCTCAGCTTGGCAGGCTTGACTGGCTTGTGCAGCAAATGGTGTCCAGCGACACTCGCCAATTTCAAAACTGCCGGACTGGTATCGCCGCTAATCAGGATGCACGGGATCACCTTGTTAAGATGTTGACGAACCGTTTCAATCACATCCAAACCCGTCACATCATTACCCAATTGATAGTCGCTGATAATCAAATCCCAGGCAGCCCCGTCGACCAGCAGTTTTTGCACGGCTTCAAGCGAAGCTGCTGCAGATACTTTGCATCCCCATGAGTTTAGTATTGCAGTGGTGCTTTCAAGCACCAGCGCATCGTCATCCACGATCAACAATCTTTTTCCTGCCAACGACGTGCTTTCGGTAGCCTGCTCAGATGCAGGCAATGCAGGAAGCCCCGCAATTGCAAAATGAGCAATCGGCGCTGAAGCAGCAGGAAGCTCCAGTGCGAACGTGGAACCTTTGTTGGGTGCTGAGCGTAATTCAATCCGATGCTCAAGCAGCTTGACCAAGCGATCCACAATGGCCAATCCAAGTCCCAATCCCTTTTGTGTGTCCAGTTGCGGTTGCATCAACTGGAAAAACTCACGGAAGATGTTGGCTTGATCGGCTTTGGAAATGCCAATGCCATTGTCGCGTACTTCGATGCGCAACCGGTTGCCACGCCTCCTGCAGGCAATCAGGACGATGCCATTGGGATGCGTATAACGTAACGCATTGCTCACTAAATTCATCAAGATGCGTTCCAGCAATACGGGATCGCTGACCGCATACCCATGAAAAGGCCGAACCACCAAGCGGATATTCTTGATGCGCGCCAACATCTGAAAATCCGTCGTGACCCGCTCCAGCAATGCAGATATGTCACAGGCCTGCTTTTGCGGCACCACCACACCTGCATCCAGCTTGGAAATATCGAGCAAGGCATTTATTAATGTAGAAATTGCATCCACAGAGTGTTCAACTTGCCCAACCAGATGCAGTTGCTCCGCGCCTGTAATCTTGCGCCGCAATTCGGCGATATATAAACCCAAGGCATGTATCGGCTGGCGCAAGTCGTGACTGGCCACCGCCAGGAAGTGACTCTTGTCATGACTGGTGCGTTCGGCCTCCTCCATTTTTTCGCGCAACGCTTGAGTCGCCTCGCCTACTCGCTGCTGCAGAAACGTACGTTCTTTCTGCAATTTCTCGGCCATATCATTGATTCCATGCGACAACGTGTCCAGCTCACTTACGTGTGTCAATAGGGAAACACGCGTTTCAAGATTGCCTTTTCCTATGGTCTCAATGGCATCACTCAGATTGCGGATAGGCTTGGTGATACTGCGGCTGGCTAGGTATGCCAGATAAAGAGAGCAACCTAAAAACAGTACTGTCGCAATGAATGCGAAGCTCAGCATCTGGATCTTGAGCTTTTGTGTCTGCACATTGCTCATTTCCACGATGACCGCCCCCACTTGCTGGATGGCTGGATTGGTATCGAATTCATCCACCATCACTTGCGCTGGAATGATTGGTTGATAAATCCACAAGCCCTCGTGATTGTGGCGTATCGGTGTCAACAAATTGACTGAATCTTTGACTTCACGGCTCCTCATTAACTTGGTTTGAGTTATGGAGCCTGGCACCGCCGTGGTTGCATCGACTCTCGCATTGGTGAATGAGTTGGTAAACTCACCAGCCTCGATCATGGGCTCGGAAGCTGCGTTCAGGATGGCTACTCCGCGCACATCCGGTTGTTGTAGAACGCCGTTGGCGATGTTTTGCAAGAACGTCTGATTGTTCGAGAACACGCCGTATTCGCTGCTGGAAGCAAGCTGGCGTGCGATAAGCTTGCCACGTTCCAATAATCCATGGTCCAGATCCGAGAAACGTGTATGCAGGAAAAACGCTTCCAAACTGACCGTCATAACCAGCATCGGGACGAGTGTTAACCAAGCGACTTGCAGATGAATACTGTATTTATTCCTGTTCATCGCCCCTCCCCTGTCGTTTTATCCATGATTTTCCGTATTGCCTCGGCTGAATTCAGGTCGATACCCAGCGATCGAGCTACTTGCAGGTTTAGCGCAATAGTGAAAATCGCAGGGTATTGGGGTTCAGGCAATTGTTTAAGCTTGGCAAACGAAATAACCGTTGCACTGGTTTGCTCGGCCAGTTGCTCAGGTGTGGTAAAAATCGCCGCAAGCGCACCCGCATTGACATAGGCTTGGGAAAAGCCGACAAGGGGAACGCCACGTCGATAGCTGGTCAGCAAGATATTGCGGATATTGCTGCTGCTGTAAATCCTGCTGTCAGGTATCGCAAGCAGGATGTCGCTGTTTGCAAGGATGTCTTCTAGGCTGGGAAATAGCACTCCTGCTGAACGAACCGGTTGCGCAATCAGTACTCCCCCACGATCTGCAATTTTTTGTTGCAAACCGGCAATGCCAATGTTCATGTCCGGCGAATACAACAAGCCGATCCTGCGCTGCTCAGGAAGGGCTGCACGCAGAAAATCAAGCTGCCGATTCCACGGTTGATCCAGATAGATGGCCGAAATTTCCTTTGCACGTCTTTGCTTGTCGAACAATCCCTCATAGCCAGTCCTGGGTATCATCGCCGCCAACATGGGAGTAACGCTTTTTGCCGCAGCGAATTCAGATGCCTTCATGCCGACAGCGACAATCAAATCGGCTTGTGGAACATCGGGGGAACTCCCTGGAAGTTGTTCCAGCACGGTCACCTGAATCGCAGCAGGCAGGTTTTGACTGAATGTTTTAGAGAAGGTTAGATACGGTGCGCTGTTGTCGCTTAACACCACCAACACGCGCAAATTTTCTGCGGCGCAGATCAACGGAACCAAGCCGATCCCAAGCAGCACATGCTGCAGGAGCCACCTTGCGAGTTTTTTGCGTATGCTCATATCACCAATTCAGGCTCAACGTGACATAGCCACGCCGATTGAAGACATTGTTGGCGATGTATTCGGTGTATCCTTTATTGAGCAAGTTTTGCAGCACCAAAGCCACATCGCCTTTGACCCCGCCAACTTCATGAAACGCCTTGGCGACGCGCACATCCATGCGACGTTGTATCGGCTGATAATCAATCGGCCCACGGTCGAATGGCTGCATGGCATCCTGATGATAATAGGCTGCGCTAAAGGAAAAATCATTAGCCAGACGTTGCGAATAAAGCAGGCTGGCACTATTTCTCGGTGTGCTGGCGCTCAGTATGTCGTTGGTCCAAGGGCTGGCAGATCGAAGCGCTCTCTGTCCAGCCGCAACCAGAGCTGGACCATTGCTGTTTGCCAACTCGTGCGCAAAATTGACGGTCAAATCGCTCTTCTCACTGAAAGAATGTTTTAAAGTGGCCTCGAGGCCCTGATACAGTGCAGACATCTTGTTCACAAATACACCCGTGAACGTCTTGTCGTAAAAAATCCCGTTGCTAACCTGATCGCTGAACAAACGAACATCCAGTGATGTCGCCCAATCGGGGAATTCGCCAAGATAACCGATCTCACGCGACACCAGCCTTTCCGGCAACAAGCCCGGGGAAGTCACCGTTTGGCTCGGTACAAACAAGACCCCGATCATCAGTGCGGGAAATTTTTCCTCCGCCAAGGCAGGAGTCCGATACGCAACGGAAGCTCCCATGCGGAAGGTATGCAGCGGGGTGAAATGGAAATTCAGGGCAATGCGCGGGGAGAGATTCTGGTGTCCCATACGATCTCTCTCGTGCATCCCCCCCGCATTGAGTAGCAATCGTGGCGTGATGCGCCATTCATCATGCGCAAACATGCGGTATTCGTTGGTGTTGGATGACGAGGAATAAGCCTGTGATAACGCCGGAATGTTGCCTTGTCCGCTGACCCGATCTGCACGGTAAGCCGCGCCATATACCAAGCGGTTGGATGCGGAAATCGAAAGGGTATGTTGCACCTCGATTTCATCGCGGCTGGTTTGCACTGACTGGACAACCGGATTTGTGAAAAATACCCCGCGCAAATAAACGGGAAAAGCTTCGTGCTGGTCTTGCCGAATATGGTAGTAGCGCAAGCTCAGTTCAGAAGTATTTTCCAGCAGGTGTATCCATTCCAGTTGCAGAAAACCGGAGTTGGCAATCAGGTCATGAAACGTGTTCCCATTCGTGCTGCGTGGATTGGTCGGTGTGGGATTCTTGTCGTTGAAACCGACACCTTGCACATCGTGGTTGAAGCCGAACTGCACATCAAAGCGATCGGCGCTATTTGGATGATAATCCGCGCGATAATTCAATAAGCGCGCCTGATTGCTATCGTTGCCGTTATTAAGCAGTGTCGTCGCCTGAAATTGCGTGACGGGAATATTATTAGGGGGTGTAGCAAGATCGTCATATCCGTTATCCGCGCTATAGGCGAGCGTCATCCGGTAATCGAGCGTTTCGCCGCTATTGCCGAAGCGCGCGGATATGTCGTTAACTCCCTTGCTACCGCGTGTGACCGAGAGGCTCTTGCCATTCGCCCCGCCTGCATCCCTGGTAATGATACTGATCACCCCTTGGGTCGAATTCGCCCCATGCGATGCGGCCGCCGGACCGCGTATTACCTCGATGCGCTCAATGTCGTCGACCGTGATCGGCAAATCCGCCCAGTCCACCATGCTGACAGGCGGCAAATAAACGCTACGGCCATCAATCATCACCTGCATGCGCCGCGCATATTGGTCTGTCGAGCCATGATAGGAAACAAAAGCCTGATGACCCTTGTAGTAACTGACATACATACCCGGAACCAGCTTGAACAAATCCGTGATGGTGCGGAATCCGGACGCGACAATCATCTTGTGGTCGATCACCGTCATGGCATTCGGCGCTTCGGACAATGGTTGCGATAAACGTGAGGCGCTTAGTACAACGGGGAATTCCTGAATATAGCCTTGCTCACTTGCATAATCAGTTGCCCAGACGTTAGGCGCCGACACGCCAAGCGTTAAGGTAACTATCAAAAGCCGACGCTGAACCGTTCTCATCCCTGCTCCAGAAATTAGTCTTGACCAAACCGAACGATATTAATCATCCCGGTCACGTGCAATTATACGGTGGACATCATGAAAATGGCTTGCAGATCGCCCATTAGCCTTCCCCCTGCCTCCTTCTCTTGAATTGAAACATGGTCGTGACATCAGGGAATTCTATGTAAAAGCGATACGGATTTGCCCCATCTCCAACAATTAAGGTAATAATCTCACCGGCAAAAAATTTTCTAGGGAGGCGTTCGAATGAAGACAATCAAGATTCGCGAAATGATGGCAAGCAGCGGCGTGGCGTTCGGGACAAGTGGCGCACGCGGCTTGGTCAGCCAGATGACAGACGAGGTCTGTGCCGCGTATGCTGCGGCTTTTTTATCGGTGATTCGCCAGTCTTTTGCAGTGAAGCGCATAGCTCTGGGAATAGATTTGCGTCCGAGCAGCCCGCGCATCGCGGCGGCTTGCGCAGCAGCCATTCGCGAACAAGGTGTCGAAGTCGATTATTGCGGCGCGCTGCCGACCCCCGCTTTGGCGTTGTATGCGCAAAACGAAGGCATTCCCGCAGTGATGGTCACCGGTAGCCATATCCCCTTCGACCGGAACGGCATCAAGTTCTATCGGCCTGACGGAGAGATCACAAAGGCAGATGAACTGGCTATCGCCGAGGCCCTCGTGGAAGTGACCGAAGGAGCCGGCGAACAGCCTTTGGCTAACACGAACCCCGCCGCGCTCGAACAACTCGTTCAGCGCTATCTTAACTTCTTTCCGGCGCGCTATTTCTCCGGTTTGCGTCTTGGTGTCTACGAACATTCCAGCGTGGCCCGCGATGCGTTAAGGCGCATATTGGAGGGGCTGGGAGCCGAAGTCGTCTCGCTCGGTCGCACCGAGGAGTTTGTGCCCATCGATACGGAGGCTGTCGCTGAAGTGGATGTTCAAAAGGGTAAACAGTGGGCGGCGGCGTATGGTTTCGATGCCATCATTTCGACCGATGGCGATGGCGATCGGCCGCTGATCTCCGATGAAACAGGTGCCTGGCTGCGCGGTGATATCGTCGGGCTGATCTGCGCGCGTTATCTGGGCGCACGGAAGGTCGTGGTGCCGGTAAGCTGCAATACGGCCATCGAGCTGAGCGGCGCGTTCGAATCCGTAGTGCGCACCAGGATCGGTTCACCTTACGTGATCGCCGGAATGCAGTCTGTAACATCTGGAAGCGATGACGCCGTGGTCGGCTTCGAGGCCAACGGTGGCTTCCTGGTTGGATCACGCTTCGAACGTTCCGGGAGAAAACTCGAGCCATTGCCGACCCGGGATTCAGTCCTTCCCGCATTGGCTGTGCTGGCGGCTGCACAAGAACGCAATGGCAAGGTTTCCGCCCTGCTGCGGGAATTGCCCGCACGTTTCACCGCCAGTGATCGACTGCAGGAGTTTCCGGTAGAAACCAGCAGGAATTTGATTCTGGAGCTCACCAACAACCCGCAGGCGCTGCAGGAATATCTTGCACCGGATCAAGCCAAGCCGGTAGATCGCAACACGACAGACGGGTTACGGATCACTTTCGACAACGGTGAAATCGTACATCTGCGTCCATCAGGGAATGCGCCTGAGTTGCGCTGCTATTGCGAGTCTTCCAGTGAAGAGAGAGCGATAGAGCTTGTGAAGAGGGTGCTGGCGCGGGTGAAACATAGCCAAGATATGAAATGAACCTCCTCACCGGGCGTGATTCACTGACTGATGCCGAAAAATAAAATAAATAAAAAGCCGCTAATCTTTTGAATTAGCGGCTTTAATTTGGGGTGGCTGATGGGGCTCGAACCCACGACAACAGGAATCACAATCCTGGACTCTACCAACTGAGCTACAGCCACCATTGAAACGTTGCTGACAGACACTGGCGTGCCCGACAGGAATCGAACCTGTAACCCCCAGCTTAGAAGGCTGGTGCTCTATCCGGTTGAGCTACGGGCACAATTCTTTTCTTGGCCTTTTGAATCACTACTATAAACCTGGTCGGGGTGGAGAGATTCGAACTCCCGACATCCTGCTCCCAAAGCAGGCGCGCTACCAGGCTACGCTACACCCCGAAGGCTGCGCATTATACAGATGCAGCCCGAGAAATCAATTTAGATTTTGGATTTTTTTAATTGCGGCATGGCCAGCATCAAGTAATAACCCATCGACCACAGCGTGAGCAAGGCGGCGAGATACAGCAGCAAAGCGCCAATCACTTGACAATCAATACCGAGCAGTTGGTCGTGGTATAGCAACAGGAATACCGCAACCATTTGGAACGTGGTTTTGATCTTGCCCAGCATGGAGACGGCGACACTCTTGCTTTCGCCGACTTTCGCCATCCATTCGCGCAATGCGGAGATGGTGATCTCGCGGCCGATGATGATGAACGCGATGACCGCATCGGCACGCCCCAGCTTGACCAGCACGATCAGTGCAGCAGCAATCATCAGCTTGTCGGCCACCGGATCAAGGAACGCACCGAATGCCGAGGTTTGATTCAGTTTTCGCGCCAGATAACCGTCCAGCCAATCGGTAATCGCCGCCAGCAGGAAAACGCTGGTGCTGATCAAGTTCTTCAGGTGAGGATTGAGCGTGCCGTCGGAAAGATAGAAAACCGTCACGAAAACCGGAATGAGCAGAATTCTTAACCAGGTAAGCAGATTAGGGATATTGAGTGGCATGTGCTCAGTGTAGCTGCTGATAAATCTTTTCAGCAACAAAATCTTGTTTTTTTCTTGATGGAGTTGCTGGTGAATCGCTTCAGCAACATAATCTTGATTATTCCTTAATGGAGTTGCTGGTAAATCTTTTCAGCAAGTGCTTTGCTGATCCCTTCCACTTGGCAGAGTTGCTCGACGCTGGCCTGAGCCACTTCGCGCAGTCCGCCGAAGTGGCTCAGCAAGTTGCGCCGCCGCTTGTCACCCACCCCGCTGATTTCCTCAAGGCTGGAGGCGGTGCGCGCCTTGCCGCGCTTGGCGCGATGCCCGGTAATGGCGAAGCGGTGCGCTTCATCGCGAATCTGTTGGATCAAATGCAGCGCCGGATCATCGCTGCGCAACTGCCGCGCAGTGCCATCGGGAAAAATCAGCTGCTCCATGCCGGCCTTGCGTTCTTCACCCTTGGCGACACCGACTAACACCAGATCGTTCAGCCCCAGCTCCTGCATCACTTCCATTGCGATATGCAATTGGCCCAAACCACCATCGATCAGAATCAGATCGGGCCGCGCGCCCTCTCCCATTGCCAGCTTCTGATAGCGGCGCGTCAACGCTTGGCGCATCGCCGCGTAATCGTCTCCGGGTGTGATGCCAGTAATGTTGTAGCGACGATATTGCGCGGATCGCATCTCGAGATTCTCATATACCACACAGGAAGCTACCGTGGCCTCGCCCATGGTGTGGCTGATGTCGAAACACTCGATGCGTAGCAAATCCGGCATATCGAGAAACTCACGCAACCTGTCCAAGCGTAGCTTCTGCCCGCCCCGCTGCATTTCGCGCTGCTGCAACGCCAGCAGCGCGTTGCGCTGCGCCATCTCCAGCCACTGCTTACGCTCGCCGCTCGCCGCCTGGCTGATCCGCACCGCATGTCCCGCCTGTTCGCTGAGCAGCTGTGCCAATGTTTCGTCGTTCCATCCAGCTCCCAACACTAGCAGCGGCGGCACGCTGCGATTCAAATAATGCTGCGCGATGAATGCCTGAACGATTTCATCCGCCGACAGGTCTTCCGCATGTTCCGGGAAAAAGCTCTTGTCTCCCAGATGCCGCCCCCCGCGCACCATGGCGAGGTTCACACAGACCAGCCCATCCCGCTGCACCAGCGCGATGATGTCCGCATCGGTCGCGCCTCCGGTGGACTCGACGAACTGTTTCTGCTGCACGGTATGGAGCGCACGCAACTGGTCGCGCAACGCGGCGGCCTGTTCGTAGCGCATTTCATCAGCTGCATGTTCCATCGCCGTGCGCAACGTTTGCTCGACCTCCTGATGGCGGCCTTGCAGCAGCAGCACCGCGTTGCGGATGTCGGCCTGATAATCCGCGCGCGAAATCAGTTTCACGCATGGTGCGGTGCAGCGATGGATCTGGTGCAACAGGCAGGGACGGGTGCGATTGTTGAACACACTGTCTTCGCAGGTGCGGATGCGAAAGATCTTCTGTAGCAGTTGGATGGTTTCCTTGGCTGCATACGAATTGGGGTACGGGCCGAAGTATTGATGCTGACGATTGGGTGTGCCGCGATAATAGGTCAGCCTCGGGAATTCCTCTCCAGTCAATACGATGTACGGATAAGACTTATCGTCCCTGAACAATATGTTATAGCGTGGTCTTAACGATTTTATCAGGTTATTTTCGAGCAGCAACGCCTCGGCTTCAGAGCGCGTGACGGTAGTTTCGATGCGCGCGATATGCGACACCATCAAACGGATGCGCGGCGAAATATTGGTTTTCTGGAAGTAGGACGAGACGCGCTTTTTCAGTTGCTTGGCCTTGCCGACATACAGCACTTCACCCTTGCTATCGAAATAGCGATACACGCCTGGCAGCAGAGGCAAGCTGGCGAGTATCGGTTTAGGATCGAACTTTTCAGCGCCCAAGATGTTTTGCAATGTCACCGATGACCGCCTCGAACATCGCCGAGCTCAGGCGTTTGGTCTGGGTATTGTAGCGGCTGCAGTGATAACTATCGAACAACGTCAATTCATCGGGAAGCGCATGTTGCGCACCATGTGCGAACGCAAAACTGCTTTTGCGCAGCCGTAATGCCATCAACACCGCCTGATGCGCGATCGTACCCAGCGCCAGGACCGCCGAACCCTGCGGCAACATCGCCAGCTCCTCGGCGACATAGCCATTGCAGGTGCGGATATCGATCGGCTCAGGTTTGTTTTGCGGTGGCAGGCAACGCACCGCATTGGTGATACGGCAACCTTGCAAATGCAAAGCCGGGTTGGCATTCCCCATCGTATCCAGGGGTTCTGAGCTGCTGGCAAAGCCGAATTTGTGCAATGAACCGTACAGCAGGTTGCCTGCATAGTCGCCGGTAAACGGGCGACCGGTACGGTTCGCGCCGTGCATCCCGGGAGCCAGGCCGACGATCAAAAACTTGCTGGCCACCTCCCCCAGAGAGCTCACCGGCAAAGCATGGTAATCGGGATGTTCAACGCGCACCCGACCGAGGAAATCCGCCAAGCGTGGGCATAAACGACAAGCGGTGGAAAACGTCAGCATTTAGCGATGTCCGAAAAAACCGAAGTACCAGAAACCGATCAGCACACAGATAGCCAGTACGATCATCAGGTAGTAAGGCCAGACCACCTTTTTGTCGGCGAACGGGTCGACCAGCGAACGATGCGCACCCTCAGGCAGATTGGCCAGGCCGGTCAACGAAGTGCCGAATGGAATGTTGATACGCACCCTTGCGTTGATTGCCCAACCGCTGGCATCCAGTATCGGCCCAAGGTTGCGCCTCTTTAGCTTGAACCAGGCCATGCCCATGGAAGGGCCAGAAATCAGCAGCACCAACCCCAGCATCGCTAACGGGATTTGCCAGAATTTCAGGCCCAACAGACCGCTGACTATCGAAGCGAGTATGCCGCCGATGGCGCCGACCGCCAACCCTATCGCGGCAAAAATACCGGCGAACTTACCCACATCGAAGGGCGGCTTTGCTGCTGCCGCCGAGGAAACGGGCGCGTTTTTTCCGCTCTCCACCACGGCCTTGAGCATTTTGTCTTCCACCGAGCCAGCCTTAGACGCGGCCAGTTTTTGCAACTGTTCGCTGATCATCTTGGCGAGCTTTTTGTATGGCGACCAGAATGCCTGGCGGATGCTGATCGGATGATCGACGATACGCACAATGCTGGCATCCCAATCCTGGCCTTTACGGTCATAGAAAATCCCGTTGCGGCCGACCATCAGATAATCCGAGTCGCCTGCCGTGAAGGCGGCGGCGATACTCATCTTTTCCGCGCCGCCGCTGCGCACACAATCGCAATAAGCCAGGCAAACGCCGCTCATGTTGGCGAAGCTGGCGTGTTTAGCCACATCCTCGACCTTGACGCACAGCTCACAGCTGCGTCCGTCCAGGTATAACGTACCGACCTGAAATATCGCCTTTTCCTTGCCGGTGTAGAAATTGCGAAACGATACGAAATTGTTCGCCAACTTGAACAGGTCGCGGTTATAGCGCAGCAGCCTTTCCACCGAGCGGATCGCCTTCACCGCAGCCTCGACTGATT
This sequence comes from Nitrosomonadales bacterium, assembly GCA_016197305.1. Taxonomy (GTDB): domain Bacteria; phylum Pseudomonadota; class Gammaproteobacteria; order Burkholderiales; family Gallionellaceae; genus Gallionella. The sequence goes on from JACPVZ010000155.1 coordinate 17,559, forward strand.
GATCCTGGTTGATCAGATCATCGATCGCCGCTTGGTGATTGCCGCCAAGAATCTCGCGTATGCGTGCGATGCCGAGCTGTTCCAGAGTGGTAGCTGGTTTCCCGGCTTGCCAGACTTCAAGCGGCGCGAACTTGAGACATATCCCCGCCCACTCCGATGCACTCAGGCTTTCTTTCTTGCCGAGCAGTGGCGCGATGACTAGCTCACAAAACCCATCTACCTTGCCTTGCCAAGCGGGGTTGATGCCTGATCGCAGCGGCAACGGCTTGTTCGCCTCCACGGTCGCCAAAGGGAAAGCCGCCACCTCTGGACTTTGCACCGACAGGTCCTGTGCGGCAAGGCGCTGATAATCCTCGGTGGAACGGCTCAACGGCACGGCTGAGCGTGCATCGTAAGCGGCCAACTGGCAGCGCGTGAAATAGTCACCGGACTTTTCTTTGACGGCGAGGAAGGCATCGGCCGCCGCCTGGGTTCTGTCGTTCAGGAACAGGATCATTCCATCGGCTTCGCCCTTGGCATACCAATCCGAGTAGGCGGCAGCTTCGGTAAAGAACTTGTCGATGATGTCCCGATTGATGCCGAACTCCCCGCTCAAATCCATCACCGAACTACAGCACTTGATGATGTCTTCGACCACCGCACGCAATCCGGCATCGGCAATCTGCTTGGCGCATATCACACCATCGCCATTGAATTCGAGGCCTGCCACGAATTTCTCGATGTCCTCCATGTCCGCCAGCGAAATCTCTGTTGCATCGGGCTTGCCCAGGCTTCTGAGGATGTGGCGTGCCGATGCCAGCAACTGCTGCCCCTCCTCGCTGCTGTCATTGATGTCCGCCAGAGCCAGACTATCCGTCCCCTTGACCAGCACATCGGCGTTCTTAAGCAAACCGCCAGCCCAAGCGATAGCCGCGAGCACTTCATTGGCGCGCACATGCGCATCCGCATCGCTGTCGATCAAGTCGAGCGTCTTGGTATCGAATTCGATACCGCGGGTCGGACAACTCAACGCCGCCCAAAGCTTTTGATCCAGTTCCTTGAGCGCAAGGAGATCAGCCCCGGTATTAAGCTGCACTTGATCGAAACCACCTGCGCGAAAAAAACTCCAGGCATGTTGGGAAGCCATAGGTGTAGTTACCTCTGTTGTTTTCCGGATAGCCAACCGGTTGTTATACCGCCAGCGCTCCTTTCGAAATTACGATTGCAAAAGTGTGCCACATTAGCTCTCAGCACCCGTCTCAAACGGAATACCAAACATTTCGCCAGCTGGTCAATTATTACTCCACCAGTAAATCCAGTTTCTTTGCCAGCCACTTGGTAGTCGTCGCCTGGATCAGGATGGTCATCAGGATCGCGATAAAGGTCACCGAGGCGATGATCTGCGCGCCCGGCACTTTCACGCCCACCAGCATTCCGGCCAGCGCGCCTGGAATCACGCCGGTTTCGCGCGTCCAGCACATGAACAGTAACTCCTTTAGACTCCATTTGGCGCGGCGGTCAGGCAAGGCGCACAGGAACACCGTC
>JACPVZ010000166.1 GCA_016197305.1 Nitrosomonadales bacterium
GCGTTGTGCGCATCGCTGCTCAAGCATCAGCCGGGCGTGGAGCTGATGCCGAGCACCGGGCTGTTCGGCTGGTTCAACCGGTTGTTTGCACGCACGACCAGGGGCTATACCTCCAGCGTCAACAAGATCGTCAGAAAGACCGGGCGTTACCTGATGGTGTATGCGGCGATCTTCATCGCGATGGGCTGGCTGTTCAGCCAGCTGCCGGGCAGCTTCCTGCCGGAAGAGGATCAGGGCTATTTCATCAATATCGTTCAGCTTCCCGGGGGCGCGACGCAGGAGCGCACGCTGGAGGTGTTGTCGCAAGTGGAACAGTTCTACCTCAAGCAAAGCGAAGTTGAACACGTCATCGGCGTGGCGGGTTTTTCATTCTTCGGTCGCGGACAGAACGGCGGGATCGTGTTTGTGCGCCTGAAAGAATGGGACGACCGCCCCGGAGAAGGCAGTACCTCGACAGCCTTGGTGCGCAAAGCCAACATGGCGCTGTTCCGCATCAAGCAGGCGATGATCTTCGCGATCAATCCGCCGCCGATTCCCGAGCTGGCGGCGGTGGGCGGTTTCGATTTCCGCCTGCAGGACAGGGGCGGCATGGGGCGCGATAAATTGCTCGAGGCGCGCAACATGGCGCTGGGACTGGCCGCGCAGAATCCGGTGCTGGCCGGGGTGCGTCCGGAGGGACAGGAGGCCGCCTCGCAACTGTTCCTCGACATCGACAAGCTCAAGGCGGAGAGCCTGGGGGTCTCGATCACCGACCTGAACGACACGCTGCAATCCTTGCTGGGTGTGGCTTACATCAATGACTTCGTGCGCCAGGGCCGGGTGTTGCGTGTGCAGATGCAGGCCGAGGCGGACACGCGCCGCACCCCGCAGGATATTTTGCAGGTGACGGTACGCAACAACAAAGGCAACATGGTGCGCTTGTCCGAACTGGCTACCGCGCGCTGGGTGGTCGGCGCGCCCAAGCTGGACCGCTACAACGGCCTGCCGACGATGAAGATCGCCGGCGGTCCGGCGCATGGCCACAGCACCGGGGAAGCCGTGGCGGCGATGGAAGAGATCGCGAAGAAGCTGCCGCCGGTGTTCGGCTACGAGTGGTCGGGCACTTCATTCGAGGAGCGCCAGTCCGGCGCGCAGGCGCCGCTGCTGTTCGGCATCTCGCTGATCGTGGTGTTTCTGTGCCTGGCGGCGTTGTATGAGAGCTGGTCCATTCCATTTGCAGTGTTGCTGGTGGTTCCGCTGGGTGTGTTCGGGGCGGTGCTCGCGGTGACGCTGCGCGAATTGCCGAACGATGTGTACTTCAAGGTCGGCCTGATCGCAATCATCGGCCTGTCCTCGAAGAACGCGATCCTGATCATCGAATTCGCGCGCAAGCTGCAGGACGAGGGCATGAGTCTGATCGATGCGACGCTGGAAGCATGCCGTCTGCGCTTCCGTCCCATCCTGATGACCTCGATCGCGTTCATCGTCGGCGTGTTGCCGCTGGCAATCTCGACCGGAGCCGGCGCGCAGAGCCGTCACGCGATCGGCACCGGCGTGATGGGCGGCATGATCGCGGCGACGCTGCTGGCCGTGTTCCTGGTGCCGGTGTTCTTCGTCGTGATGCGGCGCATCTTCCCGGGACACGCGCGCAACATCAAGCAACAGGAGAACCCGCATGATTGAGCAACATAAAATATTCGCGCTGAGCCTGCTGGCGGTAGTGCTGGGCGGTTGCTCGCTGATGCCGAATTACCAGCGCCCCGAGGCGCCGGTGCCGACAGTCTGGCCGGATACGGTCAGGCGGCAGGCGGCGGGTGCAGCGGCACGGCTGGAGTGGCAGGACTACTTCACCGATCCGCGCCTGAGGGCGCTGATCGCAGTCGCGCTGGAAAACAACCGCGACCTGCGCATCGCCACCGCACGCATCGCCGAGGCGCGTGCGCAATATGGCGTACAGCAGGCAGATCGATTGCCGAACCTCAGTTTGAACGCGGGGCGCAATGCCTCGCTGACACCGGCGGGTGCGTCGGCATTTAGCCCCAACGCGTTACATAGCCAGCGTTACGATGTGAATGTCAGCCTGGTGTCGTTCGAGCTGGATTTCTGGGGGCGTGTAAGCAGCCTGAGCGAGGCCGCCAAGTCGAGCTACCTGGCCACCGAGGAAGCGCAGCGTGCGTTCCGCCTGTCACTGATCGCCGATGTGGCGGGCGCCTATCTGTCCTTGCTGGAATTGCGCGAGCGCACCGAACTGGCTGAGGCCACGGTCAAGGGCCGAGGCGAGACACGCGACCTGGTGTCGCGCCGCCGCGAAGTGGGCGTGTCCAGCGAGCTGGATTTCCTGCAGGCGGAGGGCGCGTATCAGGCAGTGCTGGCCGAACTCGCCAACCTGCAGCGGCAGCAGGCAGCGGCGGAAAACCTGCTCAACCTGCTGCTGGGCCGTTCGGTTTCCGAGATCAAGGATCTGCCCGCCGGGCGCAGTCTTGCCGAGCAAACCATCAATCCCGATCGCATGGCCGGATTGCCTGCCGAGGTGCTGCTGCAACGCCCCGACGTGCTGGCCGCCGAGCAGCGGCTGATGGCTGCCAATGCGAATATCGGCGCGGCGCGCGCAGCCTTCTTTCCGCGCGTCAGCCTGACAGCCAGTGCCGGTACAGCGAGCCGCACCTTGGCTGGGCTGTTCGACCCGGGCAGCGGCGCCTGGAGTTTCCAGCCGACGATCAGTCTGCCGCTGTTCGATGCCGGGCGCAATTCGGCCAATCTGGATATCGCAGCGGCACGCAAGGTGGTGGCGGTTGCCGACTATGAGAAGACTATCCAGCAGGCGTTCCGCGAAGTGGCCGACCTGTTGAATGCGCGTGAAAGACTGGCCGAGCAACTCGCGGCGCAGCAGGCCAATGCCCAGGCACAGGCGCAGCGCCTGCGGCTGATAGAGGCGCGCTATCGGGCGGGCATCGCCAATCATCTGGAGGTGCTGGATGCACAGCGTGAATCGTTCGCCGCGCAACAAAGCACCTTGCAGGTGCAGCGCATCCTGCTTGCGACCGCTACGCAACTGTATAAGGCGCTCGGTCAGGATGGCGATGCGGCGGGCAAATCCGGCGGCGGAAAACAATGACAGAGTTGGAAGGAAGGACTGAACAGACGCGCGCGCGCCTGCTCGATGCGGCGCGAGAGGTGTTTTCGCAGCAGGGTTTTCAGGGTGCGACGGTGCGCGAGATCTGCCGCCGCGCCGAGACGAATGTCGCCTCGGTGAACTATCATTTCGGCAGCAAGGATGGCTTGCTCGCCGAGGCGTTGAACTTCAACCGGCTCAAGGCGCTGCAGCTGTCCAACGTGCAGCAGGATGATTGCCCAAAACAGCGGCTCAGACTGTTCATCCGCGAGTTCATGCTGATGTTGCTGGATGAGAAGAATCCCTCCTCGCAATGCCGCATCATGGCGCGCGAACTGGCCGACCCCACCCCGGCACTGGACAAGATCGTGCGCGAAGCCATCGCGCCGCTGCACGAATTTCTCGGCGGGCTGGTGAACGAGATCGTGGGCAGCGGGCTCAGCGCGGCGGAGCAAAGGCGCTGCGTATACAGCATACTCGGCCAGACCCTGTTTTACCGGCATTCGCATCCGGTGTTGCAGCGGCTGAATCCCAGGCTGCGCTACGATCACAGGGAGATCGATGCGATCGCCGAACACATCGCGGAATTTTCGCTGGCGGGAATCAACTCGCTGGCAAAAAAATAGCCCAAAAGGCAATCCGGGCCTCGGCGATATTCATCAGGGCATCGTCTGCCTGCGGATGAAAATCTGGAA
>JACPVZ010000167.1 GCA_016197305.1 Nitrosomonadales bacterium
AATGTCTTGCTGTAATTCAGTATCCATATCGATGCAAAATCACTCGCCTATCCTTAAACCGGAACACTCCCAATTTCCGCGCACATGCTCCCCGCCCGTGGCATTCTTTCAGTCTGTCGGAAACACCGGGTTCTTCATCACCAGTTTCATGCGCTCGCCAAAATCCTGGGCAAAATGACGCATCGCCTTGGCGGCATCCTTTTCGCCGGTGGCGCGCTCCAGGCTGTCGGCCATCGACAGCAGGCTCTGATGGTAGAAACGCTTCATATCCTCGACCATCATCTCCTTGGTCCACAGGTCGATGCGCAGCGTATTTTTCTCCTTGCTGTCCCATACCGACAGCATGATCGCCTTGCTGCTGCTCTCAATGCCTGCATCGGAGGCGCTCCAGTCGATCTGCACCGGCATCTTGTTTTCGTCCAGCGTAACGGTGAATTTGATTTCGGATTTTTTCATGGCAACGCCTGCTATCGCGATTTCAGATGCGTGATTATCCTGAAAACGGCAGCCCAGCGGCAAAAAATTTGCATTGGCCGCAATCCGGCACAACATAGCCCGTAAACCACCTGGCCAGATATGCAGCCAGGCCAAATTTTACAGGGGCGTACGTTTCACTTCCCCTCAAGAACAATCTGTTCCTGCCTGATCGCCATCGGAAACAGGACCGTATTCTCAAAATGAATGTGCCGCCTCATATCCTCGACCAGCTCGCGCAGTCCAGCATAAAGTGTGTGGTAGCTGACACATGCCTCTGGTGGGACTGTGAATGAATCGGTGACTGCCTGAATTCTGTCCATAATCTCCCCGTCCACATCATGCTCCATGGTCATCACACGAACCGGGTTTGCGATCGTGCCGAAGTGCGGCTTTGCAATCTGCTCGCAGGCATCCAGTTTGCAAACATATGGAAACAGCATCTTCTCTTCTTTCATCAAATGAAGCTGCAGATCATCCCGCAATCTGGCGTACAGCATTTTCAATTCGGACAATTCCGGATGTGTGGTGCCGTGCATGCACTCGACCTGATCCATCAAGGGCCATAAAGACTCAAGCGCGATTTTGGTATAGGCGTGATGTGTACTCAATAAATGATCCACCATCTCTTGTAGGGATTTTCCATCCCACTGTTTTTCTACGTTCATGTCATCCACCCGCATCACTGTCGCACAAAATCGATCATGAATCGTCCCGGCTCACGCGAAATGTAATTGATGGCGACCGAATCGGCATAGCGCTGTTGCAGTTGCGCCAGCAGCGGCAAAGGATCGTGGTCGTTGCAGAAACGCATCGTCTCGCCAGCCTGCAGGGCGTCCAGTGCGCCGAAGATCGCGGCATGACGAAAGCGCTTGGCGATACCGCGCGCATCAAAGTTATAGATAGAATCCGGCAAGATATGCACGTGTGGCATGGTTACTCCTTCAAGTAGGTCATCGATCAAAATTCATACGACGCAATCAGAATGCGCGCTCGTCGCCCCGATTGCCATCGCACGCATATTTGCTTGCTATTTCATAGATGGTTAAAAGGTCGTCCTCGCTCACATCGATGATGCTGTCTATCTTCGCCAGAGCCCGCTCTATGTCGGCTCGGCTTATCTGGGGCGTTGCAAGCGGAGCAACACTGACTTCCATCACAGTCTTCTTCATCGGATACCGCCTGCCCGGAACCAGGTTATTGACGGTTAGCGCGGCCAATAGAGAGATCAGCGCATTCAGCAGCACGACGTATCCAACCCACTGCCCGCCGAATTCACGGAAGCCCCCGTAGTTGAGCACCATGATCAGGGCTGTCGCGGCACCGGGCGGATGCAGACACCGGAACAGGGACATCGTAAAAATCGCCAATCCGACGGAAACTGAGGCAGCGACGACCTGATCGGCAAGCAGCTGCGCGACCAGCCAGCCGCATATGGCGGAAACGAAGTGCCCCCCGATCAGCGGCCAGGGCTGTGCCATCGGGCTATGCTGCGCGGCATACAGCAGCACCGCCGATGCCGCCATGGAGGCAAGCATCACAGTGGGGTAATGCAACTGCGGAAAGAATTTCAGCGCCATTCCCAACAGAAATATTCCGGCTGCGGCGGCAAGACCGCTTTTAACTTTTTCCCCCAGCGTAACGAAATCGGAATCCGGCTTGAAGTCGTTCAGAAGTTCTTTTATGTTCACAATGTTTCCCCGTCAGCCTCCCGAACGGAAGGCATAAAAAAGGCATGCAACCAGACCATGCTGCCGGCAATTGCCAGCGCAAGCAGCCCGCTTCCCGTACGCAACTGATCGTTGCTCAAGTAGGAATTACACAGACGAACAGGTGCCTCGACATACAGCCAGCCCGCGACCATCATCATCGGCAGCATGTTGCCCAGAAAGAAACCGCGGACGATCATCCCGGCAGGTTGCCACGACAATTCCAGCGCCGCGCCCGCCAATGCCAGCGTAAGGAACTTCCAGAATTCCAGCGTGCGGTCGATCAACACGAGATCCAATGCCCGCGGGATCATCCAGAATATCAGCACCATCGCGACAACCAGCAGACCGGCGATTCCTGCATGGTTCCAGGTCTGCGCCATCGATCTTGCCTGCTCCGGAACCCCTTTCGCCAGCAGCCATCCGGCAAGCAGGATCAGAGGGAACTGGAGCAGCATGTGCAGCGCCATGTCTCTCTCCAGAATGCTACGCACTGCGGGTATGGCCAGCATGAGGAGCAGTGCCAAGCCGACGCGAGGCCATGGTTTTCCGCCTTGTTTCTTCGCGTCAGTCAATTCGATCCTGCCAGTTCATCCAGCATGCTCAAGTGGTCGCTCGCATCATAGTCCGTCACACGAACCAGTTTCCCAGATGGAGCTACCCATACCAGTGCCGCATTGTGCTGGAATCCGCCCTGCCGGTCGGGGATGACGGTAACGCCGAAAGTCCGCAGCAAGGCATCTAGGTCGCTCGCCTTGCCTACCGTTGCAAATGTCCATATATCGGGCGTGGCCTGCAGGCGATCGGCATACTGCCGCAACACGGCGTGACTGTCATGCACGGGATCGAAACTCACCGACAACAGCTGAACGCGGTCCTGCAAACCGCGCTCCACGACGTTGCGCTGAAGCTGCTGAAACTCCGTACCCAGTGCACGGCACAGCGACTGGCAGTTCGTGTAGATAAAGTCGACGATGAGAAATTTATTTTTCTCCTTCACCCACTCGCCGAAACGAAACATCTGACCGGCCTGATCGATCAGGCGCATATCCGGAACGGCAGGCTGCTTGCGCGATATCTCGAGACGCCGCGCCTGCTCGGACGTAATCACCTTAAAACCCTCGGTAATCGCCCCTACTGCCCATATTCCCAGCAGCAAAAGGATCACCGAGGCAGCCACCGTCCTCACCTGCAACAGCCCCGCGATCAGCTCAGTCTGGCTGGCTTGACGATACCGCCCAGCGCCCTGACGATGATAATCATCGCACTGAGCACGACGCCCGCCGCAAACAGAGAGGCCAGCTGGCTGTACCAGAGCCACTCCGGCAGATGCACCGCCCAGCGGCGCGGGATGCTTGCCTGGCCGGATATCAGGAACATCAGCGCATATGCAAATGCACTCAGCGCAAAAGTCCAGAGCATCGTTTTGTCCAGGCCACCGAAACCTGCCGCATTTCCCTGGCTGGACAGCCAGTTAATGAAACCCAGGATCATCGGCACACAACCCAGCAATAAATACAGGTGAAAATGTCCGGGCACCCACATGGTGTTATGCATCACCTGGTTCACGACTATCGTGCCGTCAATCACTGCGGGAATGACACCGGCGCTCCAGCCGAAGATGGACAGCACCAGCAACGCTGCGGTCAGGTCCCATTTGATGTTGCTGCGGTAGATCCTCCCCAGCGTTGCAGTCATGGTCAGCGCCAGCACCGGCAGGCTGCTGGTATAGGAGATGATCTGGCCCATTACATGCATCCACACGGGTTGCGCATAATCCATCAGCATGTGATGCGGATAGACGGCCAGCACCATCAGGCATGTCGCAGACCAAGCCCATACGAAAGTTTTGTACACCTTCCACGGGCGTCCAGTATATCCCGGCAATATTTCATATACCGCAATGACCGCCATGTAGATCGTGGAATTGATGAACACGTGCCCGAACAAGAAAATCAGGTTTTTCGCCAGCAGCGGGTGAATCGAGATTTCCGGCACATACAGGTTGATCAGCATCATCACCAGAATGACCGCACCGATCAGGATAGCGATGATATTAATGATCGTGACCACCGTGCCGGCGATGATGGTTGCGGGAGGCGCATCCTGTCCATTTCTGAGGAAATTCCAGCCCAGCGCCTTGGCAAAACTGCCATATCGCTGGATGATTGCGCGCGCCGATTCAAGATAGAACAGCAACATGCCTACGCCGACCAGTAGCACCCCGCCCATATAGGCGGCCGCAGCATGCTTGCCCCACATGCCCATCGAGTTGGCCGGCAAAGGATAGAGGAATGTCCAGGCAGCGGCGAATCCGCCCAGGAAGATGCCACCCAGCACGAACACGACTCCGGCCAGGAAGAATGCAAGGTTTGCCCACGCGAATCCCTCCCTGAGATTGACGTACTTGCCCAGGAAGTGCCACATCACTGCCGAACCGCCCAGTCCGGCGATGGCGACCATGCCGATCCCGTGCGCAGTCATCAACTGGTAGAACACCTCCGGACCGATCGGCAGAATCTGGCCTTGCGTCATGCGCATGATCAGCCCAAACAACATCATCAGCAGTATCACCACCCCCGAGATTGCCGCGTAAACTTTGACCACCCCACAGGCCTGCGGGGAAATGCTGTCTTTTTGTATGCTCATTTTTTTCTCCGTAGGGAAGCTTATTGGGTGACCAGATGCAGTTCGGTCATCATCGTGTGATGCGCCACCCCGCAATATTCCAGGCACAGTATCCTGTAAGT
>JACPVZ010000150.1 GCA_016197305.1 Nitrosomonadales bacterium
CCCCAGTTCCGCAGTTCCCTCATATATAGAGGTTATATTTTGCTAAATTGAAGGTGTACAAAGCGTACATTTTTGAATATACCACAACCTCAACATGCGCCCGACCAGAGCCATCTGCCAAGGAACCACGCAGAACAAGGCGCCGCGCTCGATAGCACGCACCATCCTCGCCGCGGCAACTTCCGGCGCCAGCATAAAAGGCATGGGATAAGGATTGCGCGCCGTCATCGCCGTTTTGATATAGCCGGGACAGAGGGTCACGACACTCACGCCGCTGCCATGCAGCTCGACGCGCAAGGATTCCAGATAGGAGATCGCCGCCGCCTTGGAAGCCGAGTAAGCTCCCGCGCCGGGCAGGCCGCGAAAACCCGCGACGCTGGCGATGCCCACCAACGCACCCCGCTTCGCCGCGCGCATCGGGGCGACAAAAGGCTGGAAGGTTTTAACCATGCCCAGCACATTGATGTCGATGACCTGCTGAAAGGCCGCCAGATCCTCGGCATATTCGGTCAGCGTGCCGACACTGACACCGGCGTTGGCGATCACCACGTCCGGCACACCCGCCCTGGCGATAAAATCGTCCGCCGCGTGCCGGATCGCAACCGGGTCGCGCACATCCAGCGGATAACAATAAACCTTGCCGGGGAATTCTGCCGCCAGCGCCTGCAGCAGATCGGCGCGTCGTGCAAAGGCCGCGACGGTAGCGCCACGCTCAAGATAATGGCGCGCCAGCGCCAACCCCAGGCCGCTCGACGCGCCACTGATGACCAGCCTGAGTGATTGTTCCGGTTTGAGTCGGCTTACAACCACGGCGTACCCCTTGCAGGTGGACCCCATTGCCTCTTATGCATGGTCAGTGGGCCGGACCATGCAAGGCTGCCCAGCCATTTAGCCGGCGACTTTTGCATATTTATAGCCAGGATGCCCAAACATGCAAAGCGCCGCCGCCACCTTAACGCTTAGCCTTGGCCTTGGCTTCCGGGGCAGCGGCGGGGCGCTCCTTGCGCACCTTGGCGATCACCTCGTTCAGCACGCGCATCGTTTCAGCGGGCTGCAGGCCGGAGATGGAGTACTTGCCGTCCACCACCAGGGTCGGTGTACCGCTGATCGCGTAACTGCGGGTCATCTGCTTGGCCCGGGTCACCTTGCTCTGCATCGAGAAAGAGTTATAAGCCGCCAGGAATTTGGCCCTGTCTACGCCGCGCGCGGCAACAAAATCGGCGATCTGTTTTTCCTCGAACAACTGCTGGTTTTCCTCGTTCCAGGCCTTGAACAGCGCCTCGTGCAACTGATGCCGCTGACCGAGCGCCTCGAGCGCATACATCGCGCGCGCCATCGGCTCCCAGGAATCGCGGAAAATCGCCGGCACATAGACCAACTCGACATCCTTGGGCATGGTCTTTTCCCAGTTGCTCATCAGCGGATGCAGGTGATAGCAGTGTGAACAACCATAAAAGAAAAATTCCAGCACCTCGATCTTGTTGCCGCTGGTCGGCTGCGCCGGGCTCAACACCGTGTAATCCTTACCCTCGGTCGCGGCAAAAGCCGCACTGCCTACCAGCAGCGACGCTGCAACAAACAGACTCTTCAACAGGTTTTTCACTTATCGCTCCTCTTGGTGATGATGGGTTTTACTGCGCTCGGACAGGAGTGGCTGCCACCCCGTTTTGTTTCAACAAAATCTGCACACGGTTCAACTCCTCGGCGCTCTTGTACGGCCCCAGGCGCACCCGGTGCCACACACCCTTGTCCGGGATGGTCGCGACCTGTATGTCGGCCTCCACACCGAGGAATGCCAGTCTGGCTTTCAGCTTTTCGGCATCGTCCGCATTGGCGAACGCACCGGCCTGCAGGAACTGCGGCTCGCTGGCCGCAGGCTTGCTTTCAGGCGCAGGCGTCTTGCTCGCGGCGGGCTTGCCCGGAGACGCATCCTGCTTGTCGGTCAGCACCTTGTAGAACTCGAAGCGCGGCTTGGCCTCGGCGACGCCCGAGGCGGGCGCTGCCGACGTACCCGCCGCGTTCACTGCAGGCGCAGCCGGCCTGACCTCCTCCTGGGGCAGCTTCGCCTGCTCCTTCTGCACGAAGGGGCTGGGCGACTTCATCAGGTACCAGGCCAGCCCGGCGGCCAGCCCGACCCCGATCACCATGCCGACCAAAATGCCGGTCAGCAGCGGACTACCTCCCTTGCGGGGCGGAGCGGATTTGTTGCCTGCGTTTCTGCTCATCTGTCTGTTTTCCTTGCTTCCGTTCGTTCCGGATCACATCTGTTCCGGCGCGCTGACGCCCAGCAGCGCCAAGCCATTCTTCAGCACCTGCGCCGTCGCCGCGATCAATGCCAGCCGCGCCGACTTGACCGCCTCGTCCTCAACCAGGAAACGCGAGGCATTATAGTAGCTGTGAAAATCGGCCGCCAAATCCTTCAGGTAAAACGCGACCAAGTGCGGCGCCAGATCGGTCGCGGCATTCTCGATCACCTGTGGATAATCAATCAGCCTCTGCAGCAGCGCGGTCTCGTATTCACTGTCCAGCAGGCCGACGTTCGCATGCAGCAACGCCTGGCGCTCGCCGCCCCACTGCGCCAGCACCGCGCTGATCCGCGCATGGGCGTACTGGATGTAATACACCGGGTTCTCATTGCTCTTGGATTTCGCCAGGTCGATGTCGAACACCAGCTGCGAGTCGGGATGGCGCGCCGCCAGGAAATAACGCGTCGCGTCGCAACCCACCTCGTCGATCAGGTCGCGCAGCGTCACATAACTGCCGGCGCGCTTGGATATCTTCACCTCCTCGCCGTTGCGCAACACCGTCACCATCTGGTGCAGCACATAGTCCGGCCAGCCCTTGGGGATACCGACATCCAGCGCCTGCAGACCGGCACGCACCCGGGTGATGGTAGAGTGATGATCCGCGCCCTGCTCGTTGATCACGCGCACGAAACCGCGCCGCCACTTGTCCAGATGATAGGCCACATCCGGCACGAAGTAGGTATAGCCGCCGTCCGTCTTGCGCATCACGCGGTCCTTGTCGTCGCCGAAATCGGTGGTGCGCAGCCACAGCGCACCGTCCTGCTCGTAGGTGTGGCCGCTGGCGATCAGGCTCTTCACCGTCTCTTCGACCTTGCCCTCAGTGTACAGCGCGGACTCCAGCGAGAACACATCGAACTCCACCTCGAACGCGCGCAGATCCAGATCCTGCTCGCGGCGCAGATAGGCCACCGCGAAATGGCGGATCGCCTCGGCATCGTCGGCGTCACCTTTCCCCGTTATATGCTGATCGTCCGCTTCGACGGCTTCCTTCGCCATGTAGGCATTCGCCACGTCGAGGATGTAATCGCCGCGATAGCCGGATTCAGGCCAGGATGGGTCGTCCGGCGTGACGCCCTTGCAGCGCAGCTGCACCGACAGCGTCAGGTTGTCGATCTGTACGCCTGCATCGTTGTAGTAGAACTCGCGCGTCACGTTCCAGCCTGCCGCATGCAGCACATTGCACAGGCAATCGCCGACCGCCGCACCGCGCCCGTGGCCCACATGCAGCGGCCCGGTCGGATTGGCCGAGACAAACTCCACCTGCACCTTGCGACCCGCGCCGAGATGCACGTGCCCATAGCCCGCACCCGCCTGCAACACGCCATGCACCACATGCTGCTTGGCCGCGGTGGTGACGAACACGTTGATGAAGCCCGCCCCGGCGATCTCCACCTTTTCGACCACATCGGACTTCGGCAACGCCGCGATCAACGCATTGGCAATGTCGCGCGGCGACTTGCGCAAGGGCTTGGCCAGCTGCATCGCCAGGTTGCAGGCGTAATCGCCATGCGCCACCAGCTTTGGGCGCTCGATCAGCAC
>JACPVZ010000032.1 GCA_016197305.1 Nitrosomonadales bacterium
GGATCAAGCGCGGCTGCGACGAGTTGATCGTCGAGGAAGATCTGGTGAGCAAACTCAAGACCGGGCGCGCGCTCAGGATCAAGCTCGGCCTGGATCCGACCGCGCCGGACCTGCATCTGGGCCACACCGTGGTGATCAACAAGCTGCGCCACTTCCAGGAGCTCGGCCACCAGGTGCAGTTCCTGATCGGCGATTTCACCGGCATGATCGGCGATCCGACCGGCAAGAACCAGACGCGCCCGCCGCTGTCGCGCGAGCAGATTCTCGGCAACGCGAAGAGTTACCGCGAACAGATGTCGAAGATCCTCGATCCGGAGAAAACGCAGGTGATGTTCAACTCGGAATGGTCCGACAAGCTGGGCGCCGAGGGCATGATCCGGCTCGCGTCGCGCTACACGCTGGCGCGCCTCCTGGAGCGCGACGATTTTTCCAAGCGCTACAAGGGCGGTCAGCCGATTGCCATACATGAGTTTGTCTATCCATTGGTGCAAGGTTATGACTCGGTCGCGTTAAAGGCGGATCTGGAGCTGGGCGGGACCGATCAAAAGTTTAACCTGCTGATGGGGCGCGAGATGCAGCGGCATTACGGCCAGCCGGCGCAGTGCATACTGACCATGCCGTTGCTCGAAGGTCTGGATGGCGTGAACAAGATGTCCAAGTCGCTTAACAACTACATCGGTGTCACCGAGGCACCGCAGCAGATGTTCGGCAAGCTGATGTCGATCTCCGATGAACTGATGTGGCGTTATCTGGAGTTGCTGTCTTTCCGCAGTCTCGCCGAAATCGCAGGCTGGCGCGCAGAGGTTGAGGGTGGGCGCAATCCGCGCGACATCAAGGTGTTGCTGGCGCAGGAAATCGTCGAGCGCTTTCACAGTCAGTGCGATGCCGAAGCCGCGCTGGAGGAATTTGAAGCGCGTTTTCGCCGCGGCGCATTGCCGGACGATATGCCTGAAATCAGTGTGACCGCAGCGGATGGTGTCATGGCGGTGCCGCAATTGCTCAAGTCGGCAGATCTGGTTGGCAGTACCTCGGAGGCGATACGCATGATTCAACAAGGCGCGGTCAAGCTGGACGGCGAGCGCGTCAACGACAAGAACGATACGGTCAGTTCGGGGCGGGTGCTCGTGGCTCAGGTCGGCAAGCGCAAGTTCGCCAGAATCACGGTGATGTAAAAAGACTGTCCACTAAAGGCACGAAAATAACAACTGCGGGTCTGTCGATGGTCGGTGCGTAACCAATGTGTGACGTTATTTATCGTTTGGTTGTTGCTTTATCGTAATCGGTTTTCGGCTAATCGTTATATTTTCACAATGATCATGTGGAGGCCGAGGCGGTTGATAATGTTGTATGTTTTGTCCGTGTCTTCCGTGTCTTTTGTGGATAAGGGTTTTAAATCAGGTTTATTTGTGTTCATGGTGAAATATAAGTTGTTATGCCCGGGCGCTTTTGCTAGAATCGCGCCCTCAATTTTTTGGTAGAAGGTAGTTCGTAGATGACAACCGTACGTGTTAAAGAGAATGAGCCGTTTGAAGTTGCAATGCGTCGTTTCAAGCGTTCTGTGGAAAAAACTGGTCTGCTGACCGATTTGCGTGCGCGTGAATTTTACGAAAAGCCAACGGCTGAACGCAAGCGCAAGCTCGCCGCAGCTGTGAAGCGTCATTACAAGCGTCTGCGCAGCCAGACTCTGCCACCCAAGCTGTACTAAGCGTTACACGTTCGCGTGGCGATGAGTTTAAAGCAGCAAATTACCGATGATATGAAAGTCGCGATGCGCGCCAAGGATGCGGCGCGTCTCTCGGCTATTCGTCTGTTGCTCGCTGCGATGAAGCAGCGCGAAGTAGATGAGCGTA
>JACPVZ010000033.1 GCA_016197305.1 Nitrosomonadales bacterium
ATCAATGCCGCCGGCACGATCAGCACCGCTTGCGACTTGTCCAGCGCATCGATGATCTGCTTGAACACCAAAGGTACGGCGACATTGGCGAGTTTGGCGAACACCAGCAGACTCATCGCCAGCATCACCCGGCCCTTGAATTCCATCAGATAGGGAATCAGCGAGCGTATAGTCTGCCAGCCGCCCTGCGTGTCGTGTTCGGGAGAGGAAGTTGAGTGAGATTGCATGATCCGTACTGAAGATTAAGAGTACTGATTATAGCCGCTACGCTGAGGCATAATAAGCACTCCTTTGTCACTGCACTGACCATGAATCCGATCACCGCCCTTTCCTATCAGATACGCCGCCTGAAGAACGAGCTTTCCAGCCTGCTGGCGAAGAAATGGAAGACCGGCTTTTACCTTTATCTGGCCGGGCTGTTCAGCGTGCTGGTCGTCGCGGATACGGCATTGCTGCATATCACCGCCAACATGAAACAGGGCGCGTTCGACATGATGGTAAAGTACCGTCTGGTGGTGCCGGAGGCGGACCGTGACATCGTCATCGTGGACATCGACGAGGCCAGTCTGGCGGTGATGGCGAAAGAATATGGCCGCTGGCCGTGGCCGCGTCAGGTATTGGGCGAGTTCGTCGAGCAGATCGAAAAGCAGCATCCGAAGGCGGTGGTATTCGACATACTGTTCAGCGATGCGGACGTGTACAACCCGGACAGCGATGCCTATTTCGACGCGGCGATTGCCGCCACCAGCAACACCTACTTTCCGATGCTGCGGCTCGATCCGGAGGATGACCGGCTGAGCCAGATCAGGCCGTCGATGATACCGGGCGTGCAACCCGCCGCCGATGCCAACGCGGATGCGACCGTGGCGATGGTGCTGCCCTATTTCAAGTCGGTGCTGGACAGCGGCAGGATGGGCTTGCACAACATCTACCCGGATGCCGACGGCATCGTGCGCCAGTATCCGGTCTACCGCAACGACTACGGCTGGCAGATACCTTCGCTGCCGCTGCGCCTCGCGCAACAGCACGGCTACGCACAACCCGGCGCAGAACGCGTCTTGCTGAACTGGCGCGGCCCGCCCTTCACCTACCGGTCCGCCAGCTTCAGCGATGTGTTCCGGGATTTTTCCAGCCAGAAAAAGCTGCGCAAACCCGACGAATTCACCGGCAAGATCGTCATCATCGGCTCGACCGCGCCCAGCCTGTTCGACATCAAGCCGACACCGCTGTCCCGCACCCATCCGGGTGTGGAAATCCTCGCCACCGCGATAGACAACTTCAAGCACGGCGACTTTCTGCGCTTCCCGGATGCGCGCTTTATTTATATGCTGCTCACCCTTGCCGTGATCTGGGCGACCGCGCTGGGCTTTTACCGCAATGCCGGGCGCGACAAGATAGACCGGCTGTTCGGCGCATCGCAATTCATCCTGCTGGGCATCTCATACGCCAGCATCAACTTTACCAACACCTATATCAATCTGACCGGCCCGGTCACGCTGGGGCTGGCCTATTTCACCCTCGCCCGTCTGTATGACTACTCCACCAGCAAGGAACTGGAGCACAGCTCGGTACGCGCCGCCGAGGCGCGCAGCGGCGAGCTGCACGGCACATTGCTGCTGATCCGTCTGACGGGGCCGGCCGGC
>JACPVZ010000034.1 GCA_016197305.1 Nitrosomonadales bacterium
ATCGACATGCTTTCCACCGGAATCAAGACACCGATCGGCATCAAGGTCTCCGGCCCCGACCTGAACGTGCTGGAAAAGGTGGCGGGCGACATCGAGAAGACCCTGAAAAACTTGCCTGAAACCCTGTCGGCATTCGCCGACAAGGCGGCTGGTGGTTACTACATGGACTTCGACATCAAACGCGAAGAAGCAGCGCGTTACGGTCTGACGGTGGGCGATGTGCAAGAGGTGGTGCAGTCTGCCATCGGCGGCATGAACGTGACCGAGACCGTCGAGGGGCTGGAACGTTATCCGGTGAATCTGCGCTATCCGCGTGAGTTGCGTGACAACCTGGAAGCCTTGCAACGTGTGCTGATCCCGACTCCAACCGGCGCACAGATACCGCTGTCGCTGGTTGCCGATTTGAAGCTGCGGCGCGGCCCGCCGGTGGTGAAGACGGAAAACGCCACGCCCAATGCCTGGATGTATGTGGACATCAAGACCAGCGACATCGGCGGTTACGTGGCGGCGGCGAAAAAACAGGTCGAAGACACGGTCAAGATTCCGGCGGGCTATTCGCTGGTCTGGTCGGGGCAGTTCGAATACATGGAGCGTGCCGCCGAGCGCCTGAAAGTGGTGGTTCCGCTCACGCTGCTCATCATTTTCCTGCTGCTGTATTTCAATTTCCGCAACCTGATCGCGCCCGCCGTCGTCATGCTGTCCATCCCGTTCGCGCTGATCGGCGGTTATTGGCTGATCTGGCTGCTCGGCTACAACATGTCGGTGACCGTGGCGGTCGGCTTCATCGCGCTGGCCGGGGTATCGGCCGAGATCGGCGTGCTGGTGCTGACCTTCATCGACCAGGAAATCGCCCGGCGCCGCGCTGAAAGCGGCGGACATTTGAGCGCTTCCGAAATCATGGCGGCCGTGCTGTCTGGAACAACCCAGCGCGTGCGCCCCATCGCCATGACAGCCACGGCAGTGATTGCCGGCCTGGTGCCGATCATGTGGGGCAGCGGAACCGGCTCGGATGTGATGCAGCGTATTGCGGCGCCGATGATCGGCGGCATGGTCACGGCCACGATACTTTCGCTGCTGGTGCTGCCGGTGATTTACGGCTGGGTGCTGCTCATCCAGGAGCGGAGTAGAGAAAGGAAAATAGCATGATCGAAATCATTCCTAATTGGCATCCTGCATTGGTGCATTTTCCAATCGCCTTTGCTACGGCTGCGGTTGCCTTCATCGCCGCCGGCGTGGTCTTCAAAAAATGGCCTTATGCGGCGCAGTGCCTGGTGACTGGGCGCTGGATGTTATGGGGTGCGGCATTGTTTGCGTTCGTCGCCGCCGCGTTCGGCTGGTTCGCCTTCAACAGCGTGGCGCATGATGAAGTGAGTCATGCCGCCATGATCCTGCATCGCAACTGGGCGCTGGGCGCGCTGACCGCATTGCTTGCGCTTGCGGCCAGGGATATGTGGCGCGGGCGTTCCGGCAAGATGCCATCGCTGGGTTTTGTGGCTTTGCTGGTTGCGGCGTGGCTGCTGGTGATGAGCACGGCGTGGCACGGTGCGGAGCTGGTCTATCGCCACGGGCTTGGCGTGATAGCCTTGCCCGATGCCCATGCCGAGCAAGATGCAGCACCGCACGATGCGGGTGGGCATGAACATGATCACACGCACTAGGTTTAATAAAGGAGGTGTTTCAAAAAATAGGTTGTCAAAATTTACCATAGGAAATTTGATCAAATTACAAGGAGATAAAAATGAAATTTAAATCTACATGGTTTGCCGTCATGGTGTTTGCCGCCTTCACCGCAACGGCATTTGCCGCCGATATGCACGATACCAACATCGGTACGGAAAAAACTGAGGCGGTTAAGGCAGAAAAGGGCAAGGTGAAGAAACCGGTAAAGAAGCACAACCATATGGAAGAGAAAACCGGTATTCCGATGCCTGCCCCAGCAATCGATATGGGCAAGCATGAAACCATGAAGCCCATGGATAGACATGACCACATGAAAGAAAAGCAGTGAAATATTGGGCCCCTCGAAAAAACCATCTTTCCTGCGAAGGCGGAAATCCAGCCTGTTGAATTTATTGTGCCTCCATTTTCGCAAGGGAGAAGAATTGTGGGTTTTTTGTGGCTATTGTCAATATGAACGACAGGTAATGAACGCCATGACCATATGCTATCGCGTCAAGCAAACGTAATGGCTGGAATCCATACACGCGAGCGACAAGGTGTGCTTTGCGATGGATAAGTTGAATGGCGTTCGTGTGTCTCGAAGTAGTCAAATAATTTAAGGAGAATGTAATGAAGCAATTTTTTATCAGAGCAACGGGCGTGTTGCTGTTAGTTGCGCTAGGTGGTTGTATGACCCCGTCGAGCGGTGTATATGGTAATCAATCGGGTAGTTCGTCCGGCCATCACCATTAACGGTTGATTGCGTTTGCGTAGATGAAGCACTGAAATATTATCTCGATTGTGAATAGAGGCTACAGACTATGACTACCATCCAATTTCTCGGGGCAACCGGAACGGTAACCGGATCGAAATACCTGATTGAGCATGGCTCGCGCCGCATCATGGTCGATTGCGGGTTATTTCAGGGGTACAAACCATTGCGGCTGAGAAACTGGGCGGCGTTTCCGTGCGACCCGGCCACGATCGAATGCTTGATCCTGACCCACTCGCACATCGATCACAGCGGCTACCTGCCTTTGCTTGTTAAGAACGGCTTTTCCGGGGCGGTTTATTGCGCGGAAGCGACCCGCGATCTTTGCGAGATTCTGCTTCCGGACAGCGGTCATTTGCAGGAGGAGGAGGCCAATTACGCGAACCGTCGCGGCTTCTCCAAACACCATCCGGCCATGCCGCTGTACACGCGGGAGGATGCCAAACGCTGTTTAAGCCTGTTTCGCCCGATTGCGTTCGACCGCGAAGTTCATCTCGGCAACGACCTCACACTCCGTCTGCAGCCGGCTGGCCACATTCTGGGCTCCGCATTCGTCGCCCTGGATACGCCGCAAACATCCATTTTGTTTTCCGGCGACATCGGGCGACCGCACGACCTGGTGATGCCGGCCCCGTCCCGCATCGAAAAGGCGGACTACCTGGTGGTCGAATCGACCTATGGCAACCGTCGCCATGATGCTGCCGACCCGCTGGTTGCGCTTGCCGAGATCATCAACCGGACGGCCCGCCGCGGGGGAGTGGTGGTGATCCCGACCTTTGCGGTGGGGCGCGCGCAGACGCTGATGTACTACCTGCACTTGCTGAAGGCGAGCAAGGCCATTCCCGATCTTCCGGTTTATCTGAATAGCCCGATGGCCGTCGATGCGACCCGGATTTTTCATCAGCATCGCGGCGAGCATCGCCTGACTCCGGCGCAATGCGATGCCTTGTGCGGCGCGGCAAAAATCGTCAACAGTGTCGAGGAATCGAAGCGGCTCAATCAGTCGCATGGGCCGATGATCATCCTGGCCGCGAGCGGTATGGCGACCGGCGGGCGCGTGGTCCATCACCTGAAGGCATTCGCGCCGGACCCGCGCAACACCATTCTGTTTACCGGCTTTCAAGCCGGCGGCACGCGCGGCGCCAGCCTGGTGCAAGGGGCGGAGGCGATCAAGATTCACGGCGAATATATTCCGGTACGCGCCGAAGTGCGGATGCTGGGAAATCTTTCCGCGCATGCCGATGCCGATGAAATTCTCGGCTGGCTCAAGGGGTTTACCCGGCCGCCGCGCCGCACCTTCATTACCCATGGCGAGCCGGAAGCGGCGGACGCGCTACGCCGCCGCATCGAAGAAGAACTGCACTGGTCGTGTGCCATACCCGATTATCTCGAGCGTGAGACTTTGGACGGAACAGATGATTAACAGACTCGTGAATCCGAGTGATGTATCGGCAGCCGGTTGATTTCGCGTAGGTGCGAATTTACCTCGAAGAGGTTCTTGTGCCCTGTGGGTATTCGCACTTGGCCGGAGTGCCAATTTCACGCCCAGCTTGCTGGGCCTAACCAACCACTTGACAACCGTCTTTTGGTTGATTGGTGGGATGGCTGGTTGTTTCATCAGTGGATTGCCTGCCTTTGGTATAAATCATGCCCTGCAATGGGTTGCATCAAGATCACACGGAATCCGCCCTGCAATATTGGCGGGACTTCGCTGACATTCGAATGACAGTGGAGTTAACGACTCACAGCGAAACTATGCGGGAGAACGAATATGTTTGAGGTGCGGATACATGGCCGGGGCGGGCAAGGCGTGGTGACTGCAGCGGAGATGCTTTCTGTCGCGGCATTTTTGCAAGGGCGGCATGCGCAAGCTTTTCCCAGCTTCGGTTCTGAGCGCATGGGTGCGCCGGTGGTGGCGTTCTGCCGCATCGCCGACAAGGAGATACGCTTGCGTGAGCCTGTCATGGAGCCGGACGCCATACTCATTCAAGACCCCACGCTGCTGCATCAGGTCGATGTATTCGCCGGTCTCAAACAGGCCGGTTATGTCTTGCTCAATACCAATCGCAGCTTCGAGGCGCTGGGCTTGAGTGACTTTATCAGTGGCAGGCCTGCAGAACGTCTTTGTACGATAGCTGCTACCGAAATCAGCCTTAAACATATCGGTCGTCCGATACCCAATGTGCCTTTGATCGCCGGGTTTGCCGCACTCTCCGGGCTGATCCGCCTGGAGTCGGTGCACAAGGCGATAGCCGGGAAATTTTCCGGCAATGTGGCGGATGGCAACATCGCCGCAGCTAGCGAAGCCTACAACCTTATCAAGGCCGGGATGGCGGAGGAGGCACAACATGCTTAAGCAAATCGAAGGTTCCCGCGCCGTTGCCGAAGCCATAGCCTTGTGCCGCCCCGAGGTGATCTGCGCCTACCCGATTTCCCCGCAGACACACATCGTCGAGGCCCTCGGGGCAATGGTGAAGGGTGGCGAACTGGCCAAGTGTGAGTTCATCAATGTCGAGAGTGAGTTCGCCGCGATGTCGGTCGCCATAGGTGCCTCCGCCACCGGTGCCCGCGCCTACACCGCCACTGCCAGCCAGGGCTTGTTGTATATGGTCGAGGCGGTCTATAACGCATCCGGCCTCGGCCTGCCGATCGTGATGACGGTCGCCAACCGTGCCATCGGTGCGCCGATCAATATCTGGAACGACCACTCAGATTCTCTATCGCAGCGCGATTCCGGCTGGATGCAACTGTTCGCCGAGACCAATCAGGAAGCGCTGGACCTGCACATTCAAGCCTTCAAGCTGGCCGAAGAATTATCGCTGCCGGTGATGGTGTGCATGGATGGTTTCATCCTGACTCACGCCTACGAGCGCGTGGACATGCCGACGCAGCAACAGGTGGATGACTATCTCCCGCCTTACGAGCCGCGCCAGGTGCTGGACCCGCGCGAGCCGGTTTCGATCGGCGCGATGGTCGGGCCGGAAGCGTTCATGGAAGTGCGCTATCTGGCACACGCCAAGCAGATGCAGGCGCTGGAGCGGATTCCGCAACTGGCGGCTGAATTCAAGCAGATATTCGGAAGAGATACCGGTGGCCTGACGCATAAAAGTTTCAAACATTCTTTCCATTGAAGATTGTTGAAGTGGAGATTGCACTCGTATTTCCGAGACTGTGGTTGTTGTTGAGGTTGATGTGGTTATTGTTGGGGCTGATGTGCTTGAGGTTGTTGAGGCTGTTGTTGTTGAGGCTGTTGTTGGTGAAACTGTTGTTGGTGAAACTGTTGTTGGTGAGGCTGTTGTTG
>JACPVZ010000037.1 GCA_016197305.1 Nitrosomonadales bacterium
GCGGCTACCCCAGCGCTTGCGGTGAGCGCGAGCAGAATCTCAGCCTGATGCCGCATACGAGTTATGTGGAAGCGGTGTTCCGTGCGCTGTGGCAGGAACTCGGCGGCACGCTGCACGGCAAGCTGCGCGAAGGCGTATTGGCCAACAGCGCACGTCTCTACAGCACGCACCGTTCCGAACCGTTGAGCCTGGTGATCCGCGATATCAACAAATTCAGCAACAACGTGATGGCGCGCCAATTGTTCCTGACGCTAGGCGCCGCGGAGCAGGCTTCACTCCCGCGCAGCATCCAAAGCGTAAATGACTGGCTGCAAAAACAGCAACTCGATTTCCCCGAACTGGTATTGGAAAACGGCGCGGGGTTATCCCGTACCGAGCGCATCAGCTCGCACAGCATGACCTTGTTATTGCAAAGCGCGGCCAATCACCCGCTCAGCGCCGAACTGCAAGCTTCGCTACCCATCCTCGGCGTGGACGGCTCGGTGAAGAAGCGCCTCAAGGACAGTCCGGCTGCCAGCCACGCCCACCTGAAGACCGGCACGCTGGAAGGTGTGAAAACCATCGCCGGCTACGTGCGCTCACAGAACGGCAAGGAATGGCTCGTGGTGTTTTTTATCAATCACGCGAATGCAAAATACGGCCAACCCGCGCAGGTCGCCCTGATTGAATACCTACAAAAATTATAATTGGCGTTGGCATTTTTGCAACACTTTTTTCGTGATTATTTTGTTAAATACTTCAGTATTGATACAGTGATATCCGCGTGCTTGTTGCACGTAAAATCACATCCAATCAATCCACAGGGAAAAGAATTATGAAGAAAATCGCTATCGCCGCTCTGCTGAGCTCCTTAGTTTCCGTACCGGCTGTTGCCGCCGATTTTTACGCCGGCATTAAGCTGGGTCAGACCAAATACAGCTATAGCAACCTGACCAAGAACAACCCAACCGGCTTGGGCATACTGGGCGGCTACACAATCAACAACAATTTCGCGATAGAGGCCGAATACACCGACTTGGGTAATCTTGCTGCTGCCGGCCTAACTGCAACGAATACCGCTTTTAGCATTAGCGCCGTAGGATCGTACCCAATCAACGATCAATTCTCCGTGTTCGGCAAACTGGGCATTGCCCGCGCAACCATGAAGCAGACCCCTGCGTACACAGCCAAGAACACCTCTGCAACTTATGGCTTGGGCGGCCAATACAATGCCAGCCAATCCGTAGGTATCCGCCTCGGCTGGGACCGTTACAAAATTGGCGATGCAATCACCAACACCGCTAACGCCGACATCTACTCCGTAGCTGGTGTGTTCAAGTTCTAATCCAACTTAACGCCTCATCAAAAAGCCGGACTTGATCCGGCTTTTTTGTCGTCTGGCACACTACAACCCCAGCTCGCTCCACATCGCGTCCACCCTGACCTTCACCGCCGCATCCATCACGATGGGGGTACCCCATTCGCGCTGTGTCTCGCCCGGCCATTTGTTGGTCGCGTCCAGCCCCATCTTGCCACCCAGTCCTGATACCGGGCTGGCGAAGTCGAGATAATCGATCGGCGTGTTGTCCACCAGCAGCGTGTCGCGCACCGGGTCCATGCAGCAGCCTTCCGGCGGCAAATAAAAATCCCTGATCTCGGGGAATTGCTTCTGCAGCAGCGGCACGAACACTTCGTTCAGCGCCACGCCCAGCATCGCCGGCTCGTCGGGCGGCTTGCCGGTGTAGGTGGAGTGGTAGATAGGATCGCGACGCATCGTGATGCGCTCTATCGTGAATACCGGAAACTTGTCCTGCTCGTTGTAATAACCGGTGTGGTCGCCATACGGCCCTTCAAGGGCGGTTTCGTCCGGATGGATAAAGCCCTCCAGCACGATCTCGGCGGACGCCGGCACTTGCAGATCACTGCCGATGCACTTCACCAGCTCGGTTTTGCTGCCGCGCAACAAACCGGCGAACTGATACTCAGACAAGGAGTCAGGCACCGGTGTGACCGCTCCCAAAATAGTCGCCGGATCGGCGCCGATCACGACTGCAATCGGGAATGGCTGCCCCGGATTTTTTTCACAGTGATCGCGAAAATCCAATGCGCCGCCGCGATGCGCCAGCCAGCGCATGATGACCTTGTTCGACGCAAGCACCTGCTGGCGGTAGATGCCGAGATTCTGGCGTGTCTTGTGCGGCCCGCGCGTGACCACCAGCCCCCAGGTGATCAGCGGCGCTACGTCGCCAGGCCAGCAGGTCTGGACTGGCAATTTGGCAAGGTCTACATCCTTGCCTTCCCACACCACTTCCTGACACGGTGCGCTCGATAGTACCTTGGGTGACATCGTCAGCACCTGCTTTAACACCGGCCATTTATCCCAGGCATCTTTCAGCCCTTTCGGTGGTTCTGGCTCTTTCAAGTAAGCGAGCAGCTTGCCGACTTCGCGCAATGCCGCGACCGATTCTTCGCCCATGCCCAATGCCACTCGGCGCGGCGTGCCGAACAGATTGGCAAGGACTGGCGTCTTGTGGCCGACCACATTCTCGAACAAGATCGCCGGGCCCTGTGCACGCAGCACGCGGTCGCAGATCTCGGTCATCTCCAGATTAGGCGAAACCGGTGCCAAGATGCGCTTCAGCTCACCGAGCTGTTCCAGTTGTGCGATGAAATCGCGCAGGTCTTTATATTTCATCAATAGAACCCCTGTTCGCCCTCCGGGCGTGTCTTGAAGCGCTTGTGCAGCCAGAAATACTGCTCCGGCATTTCACGCACACGCTGCTCGATGAATTCGTTCACGCGCCGGGTGTCCGCAACGATGTCATCGGTCGGGTAATTTTCCCAAGGCGGATAAAAGCGCACCTCGTATCCCTCCCCACCCGGCAAGATGCGCGAGATGCAGGGTACCACCCTGGCGCCGGTCATCTTGGCCAAGCGAGCCACCGTGTTCAGCGTCGCCGCCTGCACGCCGAAGAACGGCACGAACACGCCGTCCTTGGTCGCCAAGTCCTGATCCGGCAGATAGTAGAACGGCAGTCCGTCACGAATGGCCTTGACCACCGAACGCAAGCCCTGCTGGCGCGGATAGAGTTGCTGTTGCCCGAAACGGCTGCGACCATGCAGCAACATGTCGCCGAACGCTTTATTCTTCTGGTTCGAATAGATGCTGACCAGATTGACATGCTGGGTCAGCCAGGAACCGCCGACATCCAGCGCGACAAAATGCGGCGCCAGCATGATCACCGGCCCGGGCTGGACCGCCTGCATGTGGTGCCAGCCCTCGACGCGGATCAGGCTCTGTATGCGCTCGGCACTGCTCCACCACAAGATGCTGCGCTCCAGCAAGCTGCGTGCGAACATCTGGAAGTTTTTCCTGACCAGCACGGCGCGTTCATGCTCACTCAGCTCGGGAAAGCACAGACGCAGATTGGTGTCCGCCACATGGCGGCGCTCCGCACCCAGCGCATACAGCAACCACCCCAACATATCTCCGATACGCGCCAGTACCGGCAACGGCAGAAAATGCAGCAACCACAACACAAAAATCCCGATGCGAGTCATCATGTTGAAGAGGTGGGAAGTGGTGAGTGGTGAGTGGGAGCTGCCACACCGCGTGGGATCTTGTAGCGGTTGTAGCTCCACAGGTATTGCGCCGGACAGGCGCGTATCACTTGCTCCAGCGCCGCGTTGATCTGGCGTGAGATTGGCGCGGCGAGATCCAGTGCCAACGGTGCGACGTGAATCACATAACCTTGCCCGCGCGGCAAACGCTCGGAATAAGCGATCAGCACCGTCGCACCGCTGCTTTCCGCCAGACGTCCCACCAGCGTCATCGTGTAAGCCGGACGCCTGAAGAAATCGGTCCACTCGCCTTCACCCCGGCTGGGCACTTGGTCGGGCAACAGACCGATCGCCTCGCCGCGCTTGAGCGCCTTGTACAATAGGCGCACCCCGCTGATATCGGCTTTGGCCAGCCTGACCTGACCGCGTTCGCGACCGGCGCGCATCACGCCTTCCAGCCAGCTCAGCTTGGGTGGGCGGTACAGCACGGTGATCGGCATACGTTGTGCGGCATACAGCGCAGAGATTTCGAAACAACCCAGATGCGGCGTCAAAAAAATGATGCCCCTGCCGCGCGCCTGTGCTGTCTCGATATGTTCCAGGCCCACGCATTGCTGCACCTTGCCCAGCACATCGGCATAGGATCTCCCCCATATCCATGCGAGCTCGGCAATGCTCTTGCCCGATTCGGCAATCGTTGTGGAGAGCAACTGAACATATTCGCTCTCGTTGTCGGCCAGACCGGATTGGCGCAAATTCTCCCGGGTGCGAGCAGCATATACCGACGATGCCGCATAGGTCAGCCGCCCAAGCAGGCCCCCCAAGTGGTGGAGCGCGCTCAACGGCAGCATTGCTAACAGGCGAAACAGTGATTTGAAAAGGAAGGCGGTCATAAGCGAAGCAATACTACCAAGTTTGCTATAATGCGCCCCTTTTTATTCATTTGAGATTGAGCGAAAAGCCATGAGCGATTTTCTGTTTACTTCCGAGTCCGTTTCCGAAGGCCATCCCGACAAGGTGTCCGACCAGATTTCCGATGCGATCCTGGACGCGATTCTAGCGCAAGACCCCTACGCGCGGGTAGCTGCAGAGACGCTGACCAACACGGGCTTGGTGGTGCTGGCAGGTGAAATTACCACCACGGCGAACGTCGATTACATCCAGGTGGCACGCAATACCGTCAAACGCATCGGCTACGATAATACCGAATACGGCATCGACTACAAGGGTTGTGCGGTGCTGGTGGCTTACGACAAACAGAGCCCCGACATTGCCCAAGGTGTGGATCGCGCTTCCGACGACTATCTGAACCAGGGTGCTGGCGATCAGGGATTGATGTTCGGTTATGCCTGCGACGAAACGCCGACGCTGATGCCGCTGGCGATCTACCTGTCGCACCGCGTGGTACAACGCCAGGCGCAGCTGCGCCACGACGGCCGCCTGACCTGGCTGCGCCCGGATGCAAAGTCTCAAGTGACCATCCGTTATGTAGACGGCAAGCCGCACTCGATCGACACCGTGGTGCTCTCGACACAACACGCACCGGAGATGACGCTGGAGCAGATCCGCGAAGTGGCGATCGAAGAAATCATCAAGCCGGTGCTGCCAAAAGAATTGATCAAGGGCAACATCAACTATCTGGTCAACCCGACCGGACGCTTTGTCATCGGCGGCCCGCAGGGCGATTGCGGCCTGACCGGACGCAAGATCATCGTGGACACCTACGGTGGTGCGGCGCCCCACGGCGGCGGTGCATTCTCCGGCAAGGATCCTTCCAAGGTAGACCGTTCCGCGGCTTATGCCGGCCGTTATGTCGCCAAGAATATCGTCGCCGCCGGCCTGGCCAGCAAATGCCTGGTGCAGGTCTCCTACGCAATCGGCGTGGCCAAGCCAACCAGCGTGATGGTGGACACCTACGGCACCGGCAAGATTTCCAATGAGAAGCTGACCGAACTGGTGTTGCGCCATTTCGATCTGCGTCCCAAGGGTATCGTGCAGATGCTCGATCTGCTGCGTCCTATCTACGAGCGCACCGCCGCTTACGGCCACTTCGGCCGTGAAGAGCCAGGCTTCACTTGGGAAAATACAGACAAGGCAGCGGCACTGCGTGCCGATGCTGGCTTGTAAGCGATGCTTGCAAGTCATACGCCATAAGGCGTGCTTGTCTTTAAATTCGAGCGCAGGCTCATATCCGCGCAAGCGAAGACAACCACACTGACAGTGCGGCTGTCTTCGGTTACAATCCGCGCATGCTGATTCGTATTCATGTCAAACAATTGCGCTTAGGCATGCATGTGCATGAGTTTTGCGGTTCGTGGATGGATCATCCATTCTGGCGCGGCGCCTTCTTGCTGGACGACCCCAAAGATCTCCAGACCATATTATCTACCGGCATCAAAGAGGTATGGATAGATGACGCCAAGGGATTGGGGCTGGATAACGGCAAAAAAGAAGCAGAAGTCGCCCAGGAAGTAGAGGCGACATTAGGGCAGGCTGCGGCGCAGACGCCCCCCCCGCCCGGCACGAAACCTTCACGCGTCGACACCGCCCAGGAAGCAGCGCGCGCCGTAATGATTTGCGCCAAATCCAAGCAAGCAGTCACCTCGATGTTCCAGGAGGCCCGCATGGGCAAGGCGCTGAATGCCGAGAATGCCTTGCCCATCGTCGAGGAAATTTCTTCTTCTGTATTGCGCAACCCCGGCGCGCTGATCGGCCTTGCACGACTGAAAGACAAGGACGATTACACCTATATGCATTCGGTCGCAGTATGCGCATTGATGGTTGCGCTGGCACGCCAATTGGGACTGAACGAAGAGCAGACACGCCAAGCGGGTTTGGCAGGCTTGCTACATGATGTTGGCAAGATGGCAATCCCGATGGAAATCCTCAATAAGCCCGGCAAATTGACCGATGAAGAATTTGCTGTAGTCAAGAGCCATCCCGCCGAGGGGCACAAAATGCTTCTGGAAGGGCAAGGCGTCGGTGACGTTGCGCTGGATGTCTGCTTGCATCACCACGAAAAGGTCGATGGCAGCGGCTATCCGGAACGATTAGCCAATGAGCAGATCAGCCTGCATGCCAAGATGGGGGCTGTCTGCGACGTGTATGATGCAGTCACTTCCAATCGCCCTTATAAAAACGGCTGGGAGCCGGCCGAAACGCTACGCAAGATGGCGGAATGGAGCAAGGGGCATTTCGACCCGGTGATTTTTCAAGCCTTCGTCAAGAGCATCGGCATCTACCCGGTCGGTTCGCTAGTCAAGCTGGAATCCAACCGCTTGGCAGTGGTAATAGAACAAACCGAGAAATCCCTGCTGCTGCCCAAGGTAAAAGTTTTTTTCTCGATCAAATCCAATACCCGTATCGTTCCTGAAATTTTGGATCTATCCAAGCCGCTCAGCAAGGATAAAATCGTGTCGCACGAAGACCCTGCGAAGTGGAACATCCTGAATGTGCAGGAGCTATGGAGTGGCCAAGCCGCTCCGAGCAATGGCAAACCCGGCAAAGCTTAGCAAAACTTCGCTTTTGCGTTTATAATCCGCACCCTCCGAGGGGTGCTGCAGCGGGGCTGGACATACAGTCCCCCGTCAGGCTCGGAACCAGCGCTTCAATGTTTCAACTGCACCCATTCATTAACTACTTATGAATGGAGCTGCTTATGAAGACCGCCGATAAAGACTACGTCATCGCCGACATCAACCTGGCCTCGTGGGGCCGCAAGGAAATCGCCATCGCCGAGACTGAAATGCCGGGCCTGATGGCGATTCGCGCAGAATTCGCCAAGACGCAACCGCTGAAAGGCGCGCGCATCACCGGTTCGCTGCACATGACCATCCAGACCGCCGTGCTGATCGAGACGCTGAAGGCGCTCGGTGCGGAAATACGCTGGGCTTCATGCAACATCTTCTCGACCCAGGATCACGCCGCTGCGGCCATCGCAGCCGATGGCATCCCGGTGTTCGCGGTGAAGGGCGAAACGCTGGCCGAATACTGGGATTACACCCACCGTATTTTCGAATGGGCAGATGGTGGCTATTCCAACATGATCCTCGACGACGGCGGCGATGCAACATTGTTACTGCACCTCGGCGCGCGCGCGGAAAAAGATGCATCGCTGATCAGCAAGCCAACCTCGGAAGAAGAGACTTGCCTGTTCGCCTCGATCAAAGCCAAGCTGGCGGCTGATCCGAAGTGGTACTCCACGCGTCTGGCGCAGATCAAGGGCGTGACCGAAGAAACCACCACCGGCGTGCACCGCCTGTACCAGATGCATGCACGCGGCGAACTGAAGTTCCCCGGCATCAACGTGAATGATTCCGTTACCAAATCCAAATTCGACAACCTATACGGCTGCCGCGAATCGCTGGTGGACGGTATCAAGCGCGCCACCGACGTGAAGATCGCCGGCAAGCTCTGCGTGGTGCTCGGCGACGGCGACGTCGGCAAGGGCTGCGCGCAGGCGTTTCGCGGCATGGGCGCGACCGTGTGGGTCACCGAGATCGATCCGATCTGCGCGCTGCAAGCCGCCCCGCGATGGAAGGTTATCGCGTAGTCACCATGGAATACGCCGCCGACAAGGCCGACATTTTCGTCACCACCACCGGTAACTTCCACGTCATCACCCATGACCACATGGTGAAGATGAAGAACAATGCCATTGTGTGCAATATCGGCCACTTCGACAACGAAATCGACGTCGCCTCGCTGGAGAAATACCAGTGGGAAGAAATCAAGCCGCAAGTCGACCACGTCATCTTCCCGGACGGCAAACGCATCATCCTGCTGGCCAAGGGTCGCTTGGTGAACCTGGGTTGCGGCACCGGCCATCCGTCCTACGTGATGTCGTCTTCTTTTGCTAACCAGACCATCGCGCAGATCGAGCTGTGGACTGAAGCGCAGAAGGGCAGCAACAAGTACCCGGTCGGTGTTTATACATTGCCCAAACACCTCGATGAAAAGGTCGCGCGTTTGCAACTGAAGACACTGAACGCGCAATTAAGCGTACTGACCGACCAGCAGGCAGCTTACATCAACGTGCCCAAGGAAGGCCCCTACAAGGCCGATCATTACCGCTACTAATCTTGTTCATCGGCAGATGTTATATCCGTGGTGTTCTGTACTGTGGATATAACACTGCCAGTCCCAGGAAAAAACAAATGAGACTGCTGCTGATTTGGGCGCTGAACGCGTTAGCTTTAATAGCAGTTGCTAATTTTGTTCCCGGCATTCATGTGGATGGCTTTGCCGCAGCGCTGATCGCCGCATTTTTTCTGGGCCTGGTGAACACGCTGATCCGGCCCTTACTGCTGTTGCTCACACTGCCAGTCACGCTGCTCACCTTGGGGCTGTTCATTTTCGTCATCAATGGCTTGCTGTTCTGGTGGGTAGGATCGGTGCTGCGCGGCTTTGCAGTGGACAGTTTCTGGCATGGCATGCTCGGCGCTGTGTTATACAGCATTTTTTCCTGGGCGCTGTCTGCGGCGGCAGCACAACTTTTGCGCAAAACATGACATCCAGATGGCTCATTAAGCCCTTGAATCCCTGTTTATATAATGGGAAAATGCGCACGGCTCAATTTTTAGGTTACTGTTAAATGTATTTTTTCAACATCAAATCTTTCGTCCTGTTTGTGTCGGTATTCGGGTTATGCGCCAGCGCCTCTGCAAAAGATGCTGCCACTGAACGTTACCAGCACGCCATTCAAGCCTCGCAATCCTGCGAAGCCTGCCACGAACAGAATCAGGTAAAAGTCTTCAAATCGAGCATGGCCAATGATTGCATGGAATGCCACGCCTCCGAAGACAGTACATCTGCAAACCGGGTCGCGGACAAGAAATTTTCAGACGTCTACGCAGACAAACTCAAGATTGCCCCTCCACCGGAAGCGACCGCGGGAATGAGTGTGCCGATGTATTACGATGAGACGCGAATCGGCAAGGAGCCGCACGAGATGATCTCCATTCCCGCCGGTAAATTCCTCCGCGGCTCCAATGGGCGGCTGCCCGATGAAGGCCCGCAGTATGAAGCCGAAACCAAGGCATTCAAGATCGACAAGTACGAAGTCACCAACCTGCAATACAAACAGTTCATCGATGCGACCAACCGCAAATCGCCGAATCACTTCCGCAACAGAACCTACCCGCCGGGCAAGGTGGATCATCCGGTAGTGTGGGTGACCTGGTTTGACGCACACGATTATTGCGCCTGGGCCGGCAAGCGCTTGCCTACCGACATCGAATGGGAAAAGGCCGCGCGCGGAACGGATGGCCGCGACTACCCATGGGGCGACAGCTTCGATGTTACCCGGGTGAACTCGCCAGTGCGCTGGAAATCCCTCAATCTCGAAGGTGACACAATGCCGGTAGGCTCGCTCGAAGGCGGGAAGAGCCCTTACGGGTTGTATGACATGTCCGGCAACGTGTGGGAATGGACGGATTCCTGGTACACACAATATCCTGGCAATACTTGGCCGAGCGAGAATTACGGCGAATTGTACAAAACACTTAAAGGCGGCTCTTGGTGGGATTGTTCCTATTACCAGTGCGGCGTTTCTGCTCCGTCGTTCAACCGCAGTTATTTTAAACAAAACATCAAAAATTCCAGCTTCGGCTTCAGGTGCGCTAAAGATGACAATTAAACAATTAGTAAGCAGTATGTTCTGCCTGGCTCTGTCCGGCGGTTTGGCCTATGCCGCAGAAACTCAGCCAGCCGCCCCTCACGGCATGGTGTTGATTCCAGCAGGCGAATTCATCATGGGCAGCGACAAGGAAGAAAATGCCGCGATGTGGCGCGAAGCGAATGCGCTCAACCCTTATGGCTTCAACGACCGCCTTTATGTCGACGAGCACCCTAACCACAAGGTCAACCTGCCCGCTTACTACATAGACAAGTATGAAGTAACGAATGCTCAGTATCTGGATTTTGTCGTCACCACACGACATAACGCTCCTGCAGGCTGGGCAAGAAATGGCTACAACTACACCAGCGAATACCTGTCCTATTTGACGCTGGATGATCTGCGCAAGATCGCAAGCGACATATTTAACCTGGACATGGATGTCACCAAGATGCCGCAACAGGCTATCCTCAAGGAAATTGAAAAGCTGCAAGCCTCGCGCGATCCTTTACCTGTGACCTCGGTTACCTGGGCTGATGCCGACGCCTTTTGCAGATGGTCGGGCAAGCGTTTGCCCAGCGAGGCAGAATGGGAAAAGGCCGCTCGTGGCCCCGATGGGCTTGAGTACCCTTGGGGCAACCGCTGGGATCCGAAAAAGATCAACTCCATGTCCGAAAATCCGGATGCACCTTATACCGTCGGCGGAGCCTTCCCTGAAGACAAATCAGTCTATGGCGTATACGACATGGCCGGCAACGTCGCTGAGTGGGTAGCCGACTGGTATGAGGCCTATCCTGGCGCGTCGCCATCCGACATCAAGTTTTTTGGCAAGAAACAACGTGTCGTGCGCGGCGGGATGACCAGCTCCGGTCACTACGACTCGCTCAGCGTGGTGTTCCGCGCCGCAAGACGCACCCATTTGCTACCGCAGACCGCATTGATTGATGTAGGTTTCCGCTGCGCCAAGGATGCCAAATAATCACTAGTGTTTTTTTCTCCGCTCAATTGATCGCGCTTTGCCAGTGCGGACGCTTACAGCTGTCTGCACTGGCCATGTGAATGCCATGCCTAAACCAATTATCAGCTTTGAGTTTTTCCCGCCACAGACTCCGGAAGGCATGGAAAAACTCACCACCGTGCGCAATCAGCTATGCCAGCTGCGTCCCGAATTTTTTTCGGTAACGTTCGGTGCAGGTGGCTCGACCCAAGAGCGCACGCTGCAAACTGTACGGCAGATTCATCAGGAAGGCTTTGCGGTCGCACCTCATCTTTCCTGTGTGGGCTCGACAAGAGACAATATCCGCGAATTGTTGCAGACCTATCAACAACTCGGCGTGCGGCGCATCGTCGCACTGCGTGGCGACCTCCCTTCCGGCATGGCGAGCATTGGTGAATTTCAGTACGCCAACGAGCTGGTATCTTTCATCCGCGCCCAGACTGGCGAACACTTCCACATCGAAGTAGCCGCCTATCCCGAGTTTCATCCACAGGCCAAATCGGCGCACGATGACCTGCTCAATTTCAAACGCAAGGTTGTGGCTGGCGCGGATTCGGCCATTACTCAGTATTTTTACAACGCCGATAGTTATTTTTATTTCGTTGATGCCTGTCGCAAGCTTGGCGTCACGATCCCCATTGTTCCCGGCATCATGCCTATTGTGAAATTTTCTCAACTAGCGCGCTTTTCCGACGCATGCGGTGCCGAGATACCTCGTTGGATGCGCAAAACCCTCGAGGGATATGGGGACGACAGCACCTCGGTTCAGAATTTCGGGCTCGATGTGGTCACACAACTGTGCGAAAAGCTGCTCGCGGGTGGCGCACCCGGCTTGCATTTCTACACACTGAATCAATCTGGGTCATCCATAGAGATATGCAAGCGTCTGGCTCTTTAATGAAAGCACCCGAGTTACTGCTTCCCGCCGGTACGCTGGATAAGATGCGCACCGCGTATGAGTTCGGCGCGGATGCGTAATCAGTCTGTTCAAAATCAGTCTGGTCAAAATCAACACCGTCATAACCTCCCTCGTAATAACCACCAACATCATCATAACCAACCTCGTCATAACCAGTAGACATCCATCTCTCGGTGCAGGCCAATACTGTCAACTACGCCGCTGTGAAATTCTGGAAATCGCTGGGGCTGTCGCGTGTAATTCTGTCACGCGAGCTTTCATTAGATGAAATCGAAGAAATACGCCAGCAATGCCCAGACATGGAACTGGAAGTCTTCGTACACGGCGCACTGTGCATCGCCTATTCCGGGCGCTGCCTGCTGTCCGGCTATTTCAACCACCGCGATGCCAACCAAGGCACCTGCACCAACTCCTGCCGCTGGGATTACAAGGTGGGGAACGCCGAAGAGACCGGCACCGGCGATATCCAGAAAATAGATTTTGACTTCGACAAGACGCTAAACCAAAGCGCGCTATCCGATTGCGGCTCGCAACCGCGCCATCCGCTGGCCGACCGCGTCTACGTCATCTCGCGCCAAGATCATCCGGGCGAACTGATGCCGGTACTGGAAGACGAGCACGGCACCTACATCATGAACTCCAAGGACCTCCGTGCCGTGGAACACGTTGAACGTCTGGTAAAGATAGGTATCGATTCGCTGAAAGTTGAAGGCCGCACCAAGTCCATCTATTACGTGGCACGCACCGCACAAGTGTATCGGCAAGCCATCGACGATGCAGTCGCAGGCAGGCCCTTTAACTACGCGTTGCTTGGCGCTCTGGACGCACTTGCGAACCGCGGCTATACCGATGGCTTCTATGAGCGCCACCATACCCACGAACAACAAAATTATATGCGCGGCCACTCCGAGAGTACGCGCCAGCAATATGTCGGCGACATTGTCAGTTGCTCAAATGGCATGGCTGAAGTCGATGTAAAGAACAAGTTTCAGGTCGGTGACAAGCTGGAAATCATCCACCCCTCCGGCAACCGCATCATTGAGCTGAAAGAGATGCGTAGCCTCGCAGGCGAGGCACTCACCACCGCACCGGGCAGCGGGTATCGTGTCCATATTCCATTACAAGGCCAATTAACCAACAGCATGGTTGCACGCTTCCTGTAACAGGCATATTACTGAAGCGAACAACCTCTCGCAGAATCGACGCAATAAAAAAGCGCGCGCCTTTTAAAAGGCGCGCGCCCAAGTTTTTAATGCTATTTCTTCTCTTCAGCCTTTGTCGCGACCGGCAGCGGCTCAAAGTGCGACTCGTCAACCGTAATTGACGTCTTCTTTCGCAGCTGTGCAATCAGATCCTTCCAAGCTCGCTCAGCCTCCTCGTTGATCAACAGCTCGGTGGCGCGCCCCTTCACCGCGTCGAAAGTATTCAATTTGGCATCCTTGCGATCAATCAGCTTGAATACCCCAACGCCTTCGAGCAATAAGGAGGGCTCGGATATCTCACCGACCTTAAGCTTGCTTACTGCCTCCGCTGCGCTTCCCGCCAACATGCCGCCATGCAGATAGCCCATATCGCCACCCTGCTCCGCAGAGCCTCTGTCATCGGAATATTTCTTGGCATACTCGGCAAAATCGGCACCTGATCTTGTCTGCAGTCTCGCGTTGCAGTGACGCGACGCGTGATTCTGGGGGTTTCCCGTGATAGAACTCTCCACGATTCATCGTCGCAAACAGCACGTTAAATTCACGATATGTAATCACTACATCGCCAACTTTAGCAAAGACGGCGGATGGATCTACGGCTGATGAACCGCTCTCAGCAGCCTGCGCTGCAGAATTCAGCAACACTGCGATGGACAAGACTGACAACCCCAGTCTGATGTTGTTACGAATTTGATTCTTCACGGTTAGAGACCCTTCATGTGAATAATTAATAACAGGCTGACACCTGCAAATTTGCACCGGGAAAACCCGACGACATTATTATTGCCTGAGCGGCACAAAATATCCAGACAAAAAAAAGCCAGACGTTTCCGTCTGGCCCGCCTTGCGGCGCTGTGTTGCTTCTTGCTTACTTAGTGTGGCAAGCCAAGCAAGTCTTGCTGTTTTCGTTGCT
>JACPVZ010000046.1 GCA_016197305.1 Nitrosomonadales bacterium
ATAGAATTTTTCTAAAATCTTTAAAAATCTATAAGCTTGACGACGAAAGAGAATACGAGGTTCTCAATTTACTCGAATTTAATAGGTAAAAAATTTAAATAAAAAAAATTTTAATTTGGAAAATCAATTATTAGACCGCTGAAAGTGTCCGGCGTTTCCTTCAGGCGAGCGCCGCGCCCTTTCCTGACGACATCGATGAACTGCTGGTGGATCTCCGCCAACATCTGTTTGGCGTATTCCTGCTGCTCGGGATTGACCGCCGAGAACGGATCGAGAAAGCCTTTGTTCGCGCCCGCGGTGATCAGGCGGCGCTCCACGCCCAGTTTTTCCATCGTGCCGGTGAAGCCGAAGCCGTCCATCAGTACGCCGACCGAACCGATCAGGCTGGCCTTGTCGACGAAGATCTTGTCCGCGGCCACCGCGATGTAATAGCCGCCGGAGGCGCAGATGTCGTCCACCACCACATACAGCGGGATCGCCGGATACTGGGCGCGCAAGCGATGAATCTCATCGTTGATCTGCCCGGACTGCACCGGGCTGCCGCCGGGACTGTTGATGCGCAACACCACGCCCTGCGTGCCCTTGTCCTTGAATGCCTCCTGCAGGCTGGGGATCAGGTTGTCGGCGCTCGCCGCCTTGTCCGCGGCGATCACGCCCTGCAGGTCGATCAGCGCGGTATGCTTGCCAGTGCTCAGCGCAGCTTCGCTCTTGCCGAACCAGCCCATGAAGATGAACAGCACCAGGAACAAATACCCCAAGGTCAGCGCCTTGAAGAAGATGCTCCAGTGCCGCGCGCGGCGCTGTTCCTGTATCGCCGACATCGCCAGCTTTTCCAGCACGCCGCGTTCCCAGTTGTTGTTTTGATCCGACATCGTGATTCCTTATAAAGACTCGTTAAGCATTCGCCCTCAGCCAGCGACGCAATGCGGCGAAATCGTCCACCAGCGCGAGCGGCTGCAATTCCAGCAGCTGCTCGGGCGGATGCGCGCCGTGCCCCACCGCGACCACATCTACCTTGGCATTCTGCGCCAGCTGCACGTCATGCGTGGTATCGCCTATCATCAGCGTGCGCTCTGCACTGACCGCCAATTCCTCCATCAGTTCAAACAGCATCGCCGGATTGGGCTTGGAGAACGTCTGATCGGCGGTGCGGGTAGCGT
This sequence comes from Nitrosomonadales bacterium, assembly GCA_016197305.1. Taxonomy (GTDB): domain Bacteria; phylum Pseudomonadota; class Gammaproteobacteria; order Burkholderiales; family Gallionellaceae; genus Gallionella. Next base: position 1,161 of record JACPVZ010000046.1, read on the forward strand.
GAAAATAGCCCTTCATCCCGCTGGATTCCATCGCCCGCTCCAGTCCGATGCGGCTCTTGCCGGTCGCCACACCCAGCCAGTAACCCGCCTGGTGCAATTCGGCGATTGTCTCGCGCGCGCCCTCGAACAACGGAATCGCCTCGTCCTGCGCCAAAAAATGGTGGCGGTAACGCGCCACCAGGTCGGGACGCTGCGCCTCCGGCATGTCCGGCACCGCGTAACGCAGCGCCTGGTCCAGCCCCAGCCCGATCACATGGCGCGCGGTCTCATCGCTGGGAATCGGCAGGCCCAGATCGCGGCAAGCCGCCTGTATCGAGCCTGCGATCACCGCAGTCGAGTCCATCACCGTGCCATCCCAGTCGAACACGATCAAATCGTAACGCTTGTCCATCGTCTTCCCGCCAAAAAATAGGCGCGGATACTAACACCGTTGGCGGCAAAATTCAGCGGTGCATTTTTTGCGTTTCTCAGAGAGAGAATACAATTTCAGCCGTCATATTCCGTCTCGGCAACAGAAAAAACGAGTACGCCCTGGTGTCGAACAGGTTGTTGATCGCCACCGCCCCTTTCACGCCCTTGGCGAATTGGTAGCCAAGCTTGGCATTGACCATCGTGTGGGCGTCGTAGCTGGTGGGCACCCCTTCGACCACGTCGGTATTCCTTGCCGTCAGGAAAATATGACTCACATAGCGCGCATTCAGGGAGCCGGAATACGGCCCGCGATGCATCTCCAGGCCGACGCCGGCGATATTCTTCGGAGAGTCCGTCAGCCGCTTGCCGACACTCAACGGGTCGGCTGAATTTTCCAGCATCGCCGAATCCACCCATGCATAGCTCGCATCCAGGTCGAGCCAGCTGGCCAGCGATGCCGCCGCAGTCAGCTCAATCCCGCGCACCCCGGCTTTGCCGGCATTGATGCGTTGCGACAACACCAGCGGCGTGACCTGTTTCAGGTAGATCAGGTTGCTCAGCCGCGTATCGTAGTAGGTGGCGCCCAGCCTGCTGTTATTGGCGAATCGCACTTCCCCGCCGATCTCCCATGTGCTGCCGCGCTCCGGCTGGAGATTGGGATCGCCTTGGGTGATCAGGCCGTTGATCGTCGAGGTCGCATACATATCCAGATTGGTCGGCGCACGAAAAGATCGTCCGAAAGAAGCCCGCAGCGTCGTTGTGCTGCTCGGCTGATAAACCGCAGAAAATTTCGGACTCAATGCACCCGCGCCGCGCGCCGCATAACCCCGGCTCCCGGCTGGCGCAGTATTCTGGAAATTGGCGCCACTGGTCCGCCAGCTATCCCAGCGCGCACCGAGATAAACCTTGAGCGGCTCGGCCACGCTGACCTCATCCTGAGCGAAAACAGAAACCATGCTCGAATTTCCGTCATAGCCGTTATTCAGTGCAGTCAATGCCCCCGGATCGCGCCAGCTGGCCAGCGCATAAATACGCTGATTCACCGTTTCCCGGTGCAGCGCCAATCCCGTCACCAAAAAATGCCGGGCACCCAGCGGAAAACTCAATTGGACTGAGCCATCGAGCCCGTCGTTGGGCGTATCGGTCAGCGTGCCTGCGCCGCCATTCCAGGTAGCCGCAGCTCCCGACTGCGTGAAACTGTAGGCACGCTGAATTTTCGCGACATCTATTTTCAGCAGGCAGGCATCGCCTATCGTGCCGTCATATCCGGCGAAATATCGCGCCGCCGACTCAAACAGCGGCGAGTTGTTGACAAAATTGGTTTCGATCAGCGCCACCCGTTGACCATTGATCCCCAGCGTTCCGCTCGATACCGCGGCTCCGGCGGCATTGCTGAGATAGCTGTTGTATCGCGTGTAACCCTGGCTGGTTTGCTGATAGGAGAACCCGCCGTGGATCTTGTCATCTGCATTCAAGCTATAGGACAGTCTGGCCGCGGCATTGGCCGAATTCCAGGGCGTTGCGCCCTTGTCACCCACCAAGTAGGCGCGCGCGCCATCGCGGGTCGTGATCGCCTGCGCCCCACTGACTGTGGTGCCTGCCGCCCCGGCGACCGGCGTCCTGACGACGAAATCGTTCACGAAACTGGCGCGGTTCTGATAGCCGATCCCCGCGACGATGCCCAGGTCATCGCCCAGCCTGTCGCGAAAATACAGACTGGCATCCTCGCCGCTGGCATCCCCCCACCCTTTCTGTACCTTCGCGGTGAATTCGTGTCGGTCCGGCTGTTTGGTGATGATGTTGATCACGCCGCCAATCGCATTGCTGCCATACAGCGAAGAAAAAGCGCCGGGCACCACCTCGACACGCTCGATGTCTGCGACGAAAGGAACACGCCAGTTCACTTTCCCCGAGCTGGCATCCTGGATAGGCTGCCCGTCGAGCAGGATCAGCATCTTGTTCTGGTCTATGCCACGCAACGACATGCCGCTCGTTCCCGAAGTGCCCTGCGATTGGCCGAGCGCGCCATTTTGCAAATACAGGCCGGGCACCCGGTCCAGCACATCCCCGAGCCGGCTGACATTCTTGTTGTCGATATCCCGCGCATGCACCACCGTCACCGCAGCAGGTGCATCGGCAAGCTCGATACGGGTTCTCGTCGCCGTAACCACCACTTCGTCCAGCGCAACGGCATCGCCGCTGTCGGCAGCACAAACCGGGCGAACCAAGCCACACAGGCACACCAGCAGCAACGCGGATAATTTCATATGAGGGGATGCATTCATCATCTTTCCCGGCATGCAATCAATAAGAAAGGGCGGGAAACCCCGCCCTTTCCACATTTTCCGCCTGTCAGTAAATGTCTTGCTGGGTATTGTAGATATTGAACTTGCCGGTTGGCGTGATCAGCCTGGGATCCTTGATCACGGCCTTCATCTTCAGGGTCTTGTCGTCCAGCACGACGATCGCCGAAGGCTCGGTCTTGCCTGCCCAGATCGAGTACCACACCTCGTCTCCGTTGGCATTGAATTCCGCCTGCACTGCGCGCTTGGCTGTCTTGGATTCGGGCAGTCCCGCCATCTGCGCGACATTGACGACGACCGGCGGCTGATCCAGATGGCGGATGTCATACACGGTGACCGATTCGGCATTCTCCTCCTCCGGGTTCAGCGGCGCATCGGCATACAGATGGTTGGACTTCGGATGCGTCTTGACGAACAGCGACCCTCCGCCATGATTCTTCAGCTCCTGCACCACCTTCCATGCATACTGTTTATGCTTCACCGGGTCGGTGCCGATCAGCGAGATCACGTCCGCCCCCAGGTGCGATGTCGCCCATACCGGGCCGTACTTGGGGTGAACGAAGTTCGCGCCGCGCCCCGGATGCGGCTTGGCCGCAGTATCCACCAGCGCGACCAGCTTGTCGGTCGTGGTATCCACGACGGCGACCTTGTTCGAAGCATTGGCTGCGACCAGGAAGTAGCGTTTTGTCGAATCCCAGCCGCCGTCATGCAGGAACTTGGCCGATTCGATCGTCGTGATCTTCATGTTCTTCAGGTCGGAATAATCCACCAGCTGGATCATGCCGGTCTCTTTCAGGTTGACCACCCACTCGGGATGGTGCGTGGAAGCCACGATGGAAGCCACCCGCGGTTCGGGATGATATTCGCCATCCACCGTCATGCCGCGCGAGGAAATGATCTTCAGCGGCTTCAGCGTATCGCCCTCGGTGATCACATACTGCGGCGGCCAATAGGCGCCCGCAATCGCATATTTGTCCTCGAAACCCTTGAACTTCGAGGTCTCCACCGAGCGCGCCTCGATGCCGACCTTGAGTGTCGCGACCACCGTGGGCTGCTCGAACCACATGTCGATCAGGTCGAGCTTGCCGTCGCGGCCGATCACATAGACATAGCGGCCTGATGCGGACACGCGGGAGATATGCACCGCGTAACCGGTCTTAACGATGCCCCAGATCTTCTTGGTATCGCCGTCGATCAGCGCCACTTCACCGGCATCGCGCAGCGTCACCGAAAACACGTTCTTCAGGTTGACCTTGCTCATCTGCCGCTTGGGCCTGTCCCCCGGCTTGACGATCAACTTCCAGCTGCTGGTCATGTCCTTCATGCCCCACTCGGGAGGCACCGGTGGCTCTTGCTGAAGATAGCGCGCCATCAGATCGACTTCACCCTCGGTCATGTCGCCCGAAGTCAGGAAATTAGGCATGCCACCCGGAGTCCCGTTGGCGATGAACGCCTTGAGGTAGTCGGTTCCCTGAACCAGCGCCGTGGCGGGAGTCAGCGGCTTGCCGGTCGCGCCCTTGCGCAACACGCCGTGGCAACCTGCGCAACGCTCGAAATAAATCTGGCGCGCCTGTTCAAACTCTGCCATGGTCATCGCGGGCGCATTGGGGTTCGCATTTTTATACAACGCCACATCGCCTACCGGCGAGCTTCCCGCATGATGCGCGCCAACCTCGGGAGCAACTCGCGGCGGGTCTTCATCCGCCTGAGCGCAGTGCATCGCCAGCGGAAAGGCGGCCAGCAAGGCCAGCACTGCGTATGCGTTTTTTACCAAGTTTTTCATGTTTCCCCCTGTTCTGTACGTTTTAAACGTAGCACTGCCGGACAAACCTAACCAGCTCGAAAAAACATTTTTGCAGCCTATGCCTAGTCATCATCCAAGTCAATCACCGACTGCAACGGACTCGTCGTTCGCCACTTTGGACACAGAGGCAAGAATAAACATTGCCAAGCCAGCCCCCTCTGTCCACAATGCGCGGATGCAAAAAACCCACAACACACTCTGGCTGCTGTATTGCCGTCCCGGATTCGAACAGGATTGCGCCCAGGAGGCCTTGCGCCAGGCACGCATACAACGCCCTGTCATCGCCGAACAGCCCGATATCTGCGCCGACAGCGGTTACGCGACGGTCGCGCTCAACGAGCAATCCCTGTCTTACCGCGAACTGATTTTCGCGCGCCAGCTGATCCGCGTGCATCGCCGCATCGAACCGCTGTCCGAGCGCGACCGCCTGACACCGCTGCTCGCCGCGATCGCCGAGCTGCCCGACACGTTTGGCACGCTGTGGCTGGAAGTCCCGGACACCAACGACGGCAAGACCCTCTCAGCCTTCACGCGGCGATTCCAACCGCTGCTTGAAGAAGCGCTGCGCGCTCAGGGCAAGCTGCAGGACGACACGGCCGGCGCCAAGCGGCATCTGCCGCGCCTGCATGTGTTCTTCCCCGACAAATCCTCGGCCATGATCGGCAGCAGCGACCCCTACAACAGCGCGGCGACAATCATGGGCATCGTCCGCCAATCGATGCCCGCCGAAGCGCCGAGCCGTTCGACCCTGAAGCTGGCCGAGGCGATCGAGGTGTTCATGGACAAGAGCGAACAGACACGGCTATTGCGGCAAGGCATGACCGCGGTCGATCTGGGCGCGGCCCCCGGCGGCTGGACCTGGCAGATGGTCAAGCGCGGCATCCGCTTCGCTGCGGTGGACAACGGCCCGATCGGTGCAAGCATGCGATCTTCAACCTGAAACTGCCGATGAAACAACGCCTCGCAGCCTTGGACGGCGCGCTGGGCGGCCTCCGCAAACGCCTCGACGACGAAGGCATCAACTACCGCATGCTCGCCAAGCAGCTCTACCACGACCGCGAAGAAGTCACGGTGTTCCTGACCAAAACCAAGGGCTAGATTGCTACTGAATGAGTACCTCCCGATACGACTGACACCGCGATATCTTAGGGCTCCCATCCACAATTAGCGCCATGCTTTTCGGTCTAGCGCTTGGTAGCTGGTGGCTTGGCGGCTTCCTTATCCTTGTATCGCTGGCTCTGTTTTATCAGCCGTATCGCTTATATTTTTCTGATCGTGGGGGGTTCGCGCGTCGTCGCCATATCGGCACCAATGTGCTTTTTGTTCTTGCGCAACTTATTTTCTGGGGTATTGCCTTTGCTTTACTTCATGCTTTCAAACATGGGTCCGCAATCTAACCTTGTAGTCAAGTTCGCTGCGCTGTGACTACGCTAAAGCGCAGCTGATTACCTTCACGGTAGGCTTCGTTAGGCTTGTACGTCGATGTGCTCGACGATGTCGCCGTCGCGCAGGTTATGGTGGCGGCGCTCCATGCCGGAACGCAGTTCCAGCAGCACCGGCTGATGCCGGATACGGCGCACGATCAGGCGGCGTTCGGTGCCAAGATAGGCTCTGCGCCCTGCCTCGTGCTGCTCCGCCTCCGGTAACGGCGGTACGGGATGTTGATGCGCAGGCTGCTCTGTCACGCCTGGCGTGTTGGGCCGCGCGCCAACCGGCTTGACCGGACGTATCCCGGCCACCCGTTTCAACTCATCGCCAGCGACAGGCGTCACTGCTGGCGCCACTCCGGATGTATAACGCATCGCACGCTCCTGCAAGTGTTTGATATTACTCTTGCTTACAGCTATCGGCAGCACAACGAAAAAGTTTAGCCTCCGGCCCGGCCCTGACTGCCGGCATCCAGCCGCGCGATGAAATTCTCCAATTCTTTGGGCAGCGGCGCAACCAGCCGCATCGCCTCGCCGGTCAGCGGATGGGCGAATGCGATGCTGTGCGCATGCAAAAACATGCGCTTGAGCCCCTGTTTCATCAAGGCCTTGTTACGCGCGAAATCGCCATACTTGTCGTCGCCCGCGATCGGAAAACCCAGGTGCGCAAGATGCACACGGATCTGGTGGGTGCGGCCGGTCTTGAGCTCTGCCTCCAATAGGCTGAATCCGGTCTCATTAATTTGTGGCGCCCAACTCTTCTGCAGCGTGAAGATCGTATGGGCAGCCATGCCATCCTCTCTGACCATCACGCGCTTCTCCCCCTGCGGGGTGTCGAATTTGTGCAGCGGCAACTTGACGTGCTGCCTTGCATTCTTCCACTGCCCCAGCACCAGCGCGAAATAACGCTTGTCGCTGTTGCCCTCGCGCATGATCTCGTGCATCGCGGTCAGCGCGGAACGCTTCTTCGCCAGCAGCAGCACGCCCGAGGTCTCGCGGTCCAGCCGGTGCACCAGTTCAAGGAACTTGGCCTGCGGACGCGCGCGGCGCAACTGCTCGATGACCCCGAAGCTGACACCGCTGCCGCCATGCACCGCGACGCCCGAGGGCTTGTTGACCACCAGCAGCGCATCGTCCTCATAAATGACCGGGAATTCCACCGCCGGGATATGCGCCTGCTCGACCTCGTGTTTTTCCGCAACGCGGATCGGCGGAATGCGCAACAGGTCGCCCAGCTGCAAGCGGTAGGTCTGGTCGACCCGCTTCTTGTTGACCCGCACTTCGCCGCGCAAAATGCGGTAAACATGGCTCTTGGGCACGCCTTTGAGCTGCTTGAACAGGAAGTTGTCGATGCGCTGCGCCGCGCCACTCTCGTCTATCGTCAGAAAAGTGACAGAATCTTTGCTTAAACCATTCATTTTGAATATACTTCGCCGCTCGCGCGTTTTGGAATTGGGTCAGTTTGGGATGTACATCCCCGCCAAGAACAGTTTGGCACAAGCGACGGCGCCCAGCGCCGCCACCCATCCAGCCGCAGCCCGGTTAATATCGCTCACCGGTACCAGCAGCGATAGTAATTGATTTACGCGCTCAAAGCACCTGTGGATTTTCCGTGAGGGAGCAAGAGTTGCGACACGATATCTGGTCGAGCCGGAAGTCTGCAGGCGCCGCTGTTCAGCCGCCCTGCCCCTCCCGGGATTTCTCCCCCACCGTGCCGGCAACCGTTGCTGCATCACCCAAAAAAATTAAGTCAAGCTACTGAAAGAGAATCGATTTGACCAACCGTTTGCATATAACAAGACTGTTTGCACGATTGCTCACTGTTTGCTCATCTGGCACGCCTGACCGCGTGTAGCTTGATCTCGCCCGTGTCAGAGCGCGGGAGACAATAAAAATGAAACGCATGTTATTCAATGCGACACAGCCGGAAGAACTCCGTGTCGCCATTGTTGACGGTCAGAAACTCATCGACCTCGACATTGAAACCGCCGGCAAAGAGCAACGCAAGAGCAACATCTACAAAGCCGTCATCACCCGCCTCGAGCCCAGCCTCGAAGCCTGTTTCGTCGAATACGGCGGCAACCGCCACGGTTTCCTGCCCTTCAAGGAAGTCGCCCCGCAGTTCTATCAACCCGGTTGCGGCAACCGCCCTTCGATCAAGGAAGCACTGCGCGAAGGCCAGGAACTGCTGGTGCAGGTGGAAAAGGACGAGCGCGGCAACAAGGGCGCGGCGCTGACCACCTACATCAGCCTGGCGGGGCGCTACATCGTGCTGATGCCGAACAACCCCAACGGCGGCGGCGTGTCGCGCCGCATCGAGGGCGAAGAACGCGACGAATTGCGCCAAGTGCTGTCGCATGTGGAAGTGCCCCAGGGCATGAGCATCATCGCGCGCACCGCCGGTATCGGACGCAACGAAGAAGAACTGCAGTGGGACCTGAACTACCTCAAGCAGCTGTGGGATGCGATCGAAGGCGCGGCAGAATCCGAAAAGGCCCCGTCGCTGATCTACCTGGAAAGCAGCCTGGTGGTCCGCGCGATCCGCGACTACTTCAATCCGGAGATCGGCGAGATCCTGATCGACACCGAGGAAGTCTATCAGCAGGCGCTGGCATTCATGAGCACGGTGATGCCGGACAACGTCAACCGCATCAAACGCTATGTCGATGACGTGCCGCTGTTCTCGCGCTTCCAGATCGAACACCAGATCGAATCCGCGCATGCCCGCGAAGTGCGTCTGCCCTCCGGCGGCGCGATCGTGATCGACCATACCGAAGCCCTGACCGCGATCGACATCAACTCGGCGCGCGCCACCAAAGGCTCGGACATCGAGGCGACCGCATTCAACACCAACCTCGAAGCGGCCGAAGAGATCGCCCGCCAGCTGCGCCTGCGCGACCTGGGCGGCCTGATCGTGATCGATTTCATCGACATGGAAAACAGCCGCAACCAGCGCGAAGTCGAGAACCGGCTGCGCGATTCGCTGCACTACGACCGCGCCCGCGTCCAGACCGCGAAGATCTCGCGCTTCGGCCTGCTGGAACTGTCGCGCCAGCGTCTGCAGCCCAGCCTGGGCGAGAGCAACTACATGGCCTGCCCGCGCTGCAGCGGCATCGGCCACATCCGCGGCACCGAGTCCTCCGCGCTGCACATCCTGCGCATCATCCAGGAAGAGGCGATGAAGGAAACCAGCGCCGCGATCCACGTGCAAGTGCCGGTCGACGTCGCGACCTTCCTGCTGAACGAAAAACGCGCCGACATCCACCGCATCGAATCGCGCCTGAAAGTCGCGATCACGCTGATCCCGAACCCGCATCTGGAAACGCCGAATTACAGCATCAACCGCCTGCGTCAGGACGACCTGACCGGCGACGTGCTGCAGGCCAGCTACAAGCTGGTCGAAAAGCCGGCTGAAGACAAGCCGTTGACCGCGGCACAGGAACAACAAAAAGCCACCCGTGCGCAAGCCGTGGTGCAAGGCATCACCCCGGCACAGCCCGCGCCGATGCAGGTCGAAGCGCCCAAGCCCTCATTCCTCGCCAAGCTGTTCGGCTGGCTGAGCAAGAGCCCGGAAGAACCGGCCAAGGCCAAGCCTGCCGCCAGCAAGCCGCGCGGCAATGCGCGTCCGGAACGCGGCGAGCGTACCGAAGGCGGCAAGCGCCGCGAACGCGGCGGGCGCGGTGAAAGAAGCGAACGCGGCGAACGTAGCGAAGGCGGCAACCGCGAGCGCAACGAAGGCCACAACCGGCAGGCACCCGCAGAAGCCAAGGTACAGGAAGCCCGCGAACCGCGCGAAGCAAGGGAACCACGCGAGCCGCGTCAACCCAAGGCGCCTCGTCCACCGCGCGTGAGCGAGGAAAAGCCGGTACTGGAAAACATCGTCGCGGCCCCGGCGCTGGAAAAGTCTGAGGAAGGCGCTCCACGCGAAGGCGGTCGTCGTCGCGGCCGTCGCGGCGGCCAACGCGAGCGTCAGCGTCGCGACAACCTAGCGCAACAGCCCGAAACCGGCGCCGCAGAAGCGCAAGTGCAAACCGCACAACCGGCCCCCGTTGCCGCTTCTGCGCCTGCTCCGGTCAAACCGACAGAGTATGTCGCCTACCCGGACGGCTACGCACGCCCGACCGAGTACATCGCGATGCCGACCGTCGTGATTGCATCACCGGCACAACCGGCCCATCCTCCGGCAACCGCCAGCGTGGCAGGC
>JACPVZ010000057.1 GCA_016197305.1 Nitrosomonadales bacterium
TGTTCTCCGGCTCGACGCAGGGCGTCACCAGCAACCTCTGCCCGCTCAGCTTCGACACCGACAACCTCGCCACACGCTTGCTGGATGCGGGCCTGAGCTTTGCCAGTTATGCCGAATCATTGCCTACAGTGGGCGATACCAGTTGCATGTCCGGCGCCTATCAGCGCAAGCACAATCCGCTGGTGAACTGGCAAGGGACGCGTCTGCCGGCCACATTGAACAAACGCTTCGCCGATTTCCCGCAGGATTTTTCGCAACTGCCCACGGTGTCCTTCGTCATCCCCGATCAGGCGCACGACATGCACGACGGCAGCTTTTTCACCGCGGATGACTGGTTAAAACAGCACATCGACCCTTATGTGGATTGGGCGTTCAAGCACAACAGCCTGCTGATCCTGACCTGGGACGAGGACGATGGCCGCCAGTACAATCGCGTCGTGACGCTGCTGGTCGGGCCGATGGTCAAACCTGGCCGCAGCGAGCAGCGCATCGATCACTACAGCGTGCTGCGCACGCTGCTGGACTTCTACGGCTTGCCTGCGCTGGGCGCGAGCCGCGACGCGGCCCCGGTCAAGGGCATATGGAAAGCGCCCTGACCGCGCACCGCCAACCGGAAATGACTGCTTGATGAAACGCGCGGATCACGCCCAGACGCTGGCATGGCTAAAAACCAATCCCTGGGACGTACCAGTATTATGGGTGGTGGGTTTCTTTAGAATACGCAAGTCTAACTTGAAGTTTATGCGCTTAAAGAGATAAATCTGGGTCCGGGATTATCGCAGTGCCAGTTTGATATCGGTACGTCAGTACGCCCAAGGAAGTGAGTAGGCAATTCAACTTAAGCCATTACGGAATTATGGCAAACTTGATTGCAAGTTTAATTTACATGCAATGAAGCCTGCCAATACAAAAGCTGTGCTTTCATGACCGTCAACTCAACAGAGTGCTCGACCAGAGGTTTAATGCGTTGAGCTAACTTGCGTGAACTCGGGCTATTCACAAGTACGGCGGTGGACGAGGAAGCGATACGCTTCAAATCCGAATCCGACCATGGTTCATCTGGAATCTGCCTTGCCTCCCACCCCGTGATAAATTTAACCGTGAGGGGACGCTCACAAAGCACGATACCTTGGATTTTCGGGGTGCTGAGTGGCTGGATATTTGTATAAACAAGAAGAGAGTTCATGTGCCAATATGGTGAACCCGTTGCACGCCAGTCTTTCCAGGCTTGCGCTCCTTGGACGATGCTGTTGTGGATGGAGAGCGCAATGAGCATTGCAAATGGTGAAATCAATACAAGTCTCTCCCAGCGCTTCTGGTGTGAAAATCGCGTCCAGATTAAAATCAATACTGCGCAAAGTGCGACATCCAGAAGATATACAGCCGGACTCATAAGCCTGGTGTCGAGACGGTCAAAATTGAACGTTGTGCGCAAAGCGATCATCCCAACCATATAACTTGATGCCAATACCAATGATAGTCTAACGAGCCAGCTGGGCGCGGAGCTTGAATTCGCATGCACTCCGGTTTCTTCTTGATTCATTGATTTGATGCTATAAATCGCGACACCCACCACTGCAAAAAGGCAAAGAACAAAAATCGTGTTCCAAGCAGAACCAACCTCGAATGTAAACGCCGAGGTGGTATTTAAAAATGCATCGCTAAGATTGGAATAAATATCCAGCGCCGACGGCATCCGTTGAGTGCCAGATATGAATTTTGATGAAAAATAATTGTGCAGGATAAGTGGTGTAACCAGTAACGAGACGCCAAGTGGTGTAAGCAGGGAAAGTTTGATTCGCAAGGCTCTGCTCAAGGGCGCCAATAACAAGGCAATCATCATTCCTGGCACGAGAATAAACATTGCGTAACGCGCATAGATGGCCAGGGCAACAAAAACAACCGCCATTGTCCACGGCCTCCTAAAATTGCTGTCGGATATTCTAGATAGAGAGAACACCATCAAGCCAATGAGCAGTATCGCGAGAATTTCACTCCAGACATAAGTTGCATCAACAAGTAGTGGCATAGATAGTGAGCAAACCAACCCCGCCAGCATTGACAAAAAAACACCTCGTCCTGAGGTGAAATTAAAGATCAGAAATGTCACGGCACCTAATGCTCCCAGCGTCATTGCCTGAATCCATAAGGGTGCGACACCGGAAGCAAGGATGAATGGAAATAGCGGTGGCCAAGTCGTGAATGCGCCAAGCTGATTGTTGTCAAACAGGGAAAAATTTGGAGTGGTGAGCCCCATTCCGGAAGCTATTTGCTGGGCAACAGCGAGATAAAAAAGTGAGTCCGGCGAGTTGGCGAGTTGGCCGTTTGCAGGGAACATAGCGATGATAATCGCTGGTATCAAAAAACTCGCTATAGTGCCGCCAAATTTTGTCAGCGATGTGTTTGAAAAAGTAGGCATATCTATATTCCAAATAGCTGGCAATGTTTGTATTCAAACAAAAAACCGCACAGCTTGCACTGTGCGGCTTTGACCCACATGACAGCCGTTACTTCCGCTTGGCGGCCATCAGGCGTTCGTATTTGGTCTGCAACTGTTCCTTGCTCTCGACATTGTTCGGGTCCTTGGGGATGCAGTCCACCGGGCACACTTCCACACACTGCGGGGTGTCGTAATGGCCGACACACTCTGTGCACTTGTTCGGATCGATCACATAAATGGTATCGCCTTGCGAGATCGCGTCGTTCGGGCATTCCGGCTCGCACACGTCGCAGTTGATACATTCATCGGTAATTAGCAGTGACATTTTTCTCTCCTATAAAACAAATTCAATTCTTGCTGCGCAACCTTTCCGCCACCAGCGGCGAGACGAACTTACTGACATCGCCGCCAAAACGCGCGACCTCGCGCACCATCGTAGCCGAGATGAAGGTGTATTTCTCCGCAGGCGTCAGGAACAGTGTTTCGACCTCGGGATACAGATTGCGGTTCATCCCCGCCAGCTGGAATTCGTATTCGAAGTCCGACACGGCGCGCAAACCGCGCAACACCACCCGCGCACCGTGGGCCTGCACGAAGCTCATCAGCAGGCCGTTGAAGCCTTCGACGCTGACGTTGGGATAGTCGGCGAAAATCTCGCGCGCCATATCCACCCGCTCCTGCACCGTGAACAGCGTTTGCGCGCGGCTTTCCGCGACCGCGACCACCACCCCGCCGAACAGGCCGGCGGCACGATGCACCACATCCTCATGACCACGGGTGATCGGGTCGAACGTGCCGGGATAAATCACCTTGATCATGTTTTCGTCCATTTCTCGATCGCGTCGCATCCTGCGTCCCGGCTCAAACCAGTCCCAGCAGGCGGTAATGCACCTGCCCCGCCTTGCCCGCTTTCACCACCTGCCAGGCTGACGGCACCTCCGGCGCCGCGCCCGACTCCACATACACCTTCCCGCTCTCGTTCAGGCGTTGCGGCAGCATCTCCAGCAACCGGGGCAAATATTCGCTGCCAAAAGGCGGGTCGAGAAAGATCACATCATAGCGCTGCACATCGCGGGAAGCGAATTCTAGCCCATCTTGGCAGTGCAGCGAAACGTTGGTGCAGCCGAGTTTCCGCAAATTATCCTGCAACGCGCGGAAAACCACGCGATTCTTCTCCACCATCACCACCCGCTCGGCGCCGCGCGAGGCGGCCTCGAAGCCCAGTGCACCGCTGCCGGCAAACAGGTCCAGGCAACTGCGCCCGTAAAGCGTCTGCCCCAGCCAGTTGAACAGCGTCTCGCGCACCCGGTCCGGCGTCGGTCGCAGCCCTTCGGCGTCGGGAAAGCCGATCACGCGGCTGCGCAGTTCGCCGCCACCTATCCTGACCTGGTTGATTGCCCGTTTTATTTCGCCGCCCCCTCGGGTGCACCGACGATCACCGTCGCCATCGCCTGCGGATCGATATGGCGCGCGAAGGCGGCACGTATCTGCTCCACATTCACCTGCTCGACATTGCGCGTGAAATCGTCCAGATAAGTCAGCGGCAAATCGTACAAACCGATCAGCGTCAGATAGTCGAGTATCTTGCGGTTGCTGTCGATGCGCAGCGGGAAACCGCCGATGATGTTCTGCTTGGCTGCCTTCAGTTCCTTATCGGTCGGGCCCTTGGCGATGAAGTCGGCCAGCGTGCGGCGCACCAGCTGCAGCGCTTCATCGGCCTGTTCCTTCTTGGTCTGCAGGCCGATCTGGAACGCACCCGGCTGCTTGAGCGGCATGAAGTAGCTGTACACGCTGTATACCAGGCCGCGCTTCTCGCGTACCTCGTTGACCAGGCGCGAAGTGAAGCCACCGCCCCCCAGGATATGGTTGCCGACATACAGCGCGTAATAGTCCGGGTCGCTACGCGCCATGCCGGGTGCGCCGAGCAGGATGTGACTCTGGGTCGCCGGATGGCTGATGCGCTGCTCGCTGGCTTGGATTCTGGTCGCAACCAGCGGGATCGCCGCTGGGGCTGCCGACACCGGCAGCTTCGCGGTCAAGCGCTGCGCGATCGCCTCGGCATCGGCGTGCGACACGTCCCCCATGATCGCGACGATGGCCCTGGAAGCCTGGTAGTGACTGCGGTAAAAATCCTTCAGGTCCTGTGCGGTGATGCTCTCCACGCTGGCGATCTCGCCGCTGGGCCGGTAACCGTAGGGATGCGTGCCGAACACCGCCTTCTGGAACGCCCGGTCGGCGATGCTCTCCGGCTTGGTCTCGGATTCCTTCAATGCCGCGATCAGGCGCGTCTTTTCGCGCGCCAGCACAGCCTCGGGAAACAGCGGCTGCTGCAGCACGCGCGCCATGATATCCAGCGCCTTGTCGCGCACCTCGGCATTGCTCAGGGTACGCAGCGTCAGCCCGGATCGTTCCTGGTCGAAGTTGCCGCCGAACTGCGCACCGAGATCGGCCATACCGCGCGAAATATCATCCTCGCTCAAGCCTTCCGCCCCCAGCCCCAGCATGCCGTGGGTCAGGCCTGCCACACCGGTCTTGTCGGCCGCATCGAAACTGCTGCCCGCCGGCAGGCTGACCGCGACATCCAGCATCGGGATGTCGTGATCCTCGACGAACAGCACGCGCGCGCCGCTGGCGCTGTTCCAGTGCTGGATGTTCGGCGTGGCCAGCGCGGCGGCTGCGGCACAGCACAGCACCGCGCCGGCCACAGATTTGATCAACGATAATTTAGTGAACATGGGAAGTTCCTTTTCCTTGATGTTTGGACTTGTCTGACAGCGGCTGCGGATCGAGCACCGCCACCGTCAAGTTGTCGTCCTGCAGGAATTCCCTGGCGACCTGCTGCACCTGCTCTGCGGTCACGGCCTGCAATTTTTCCAGCATCACCGGGATGGCGCGATGGCCAAGGCCGGTGCTCTCCAGCTGACCGATCTGCATCGCCTGGTAGAACACCGAGTCGCGCTTGTAAACTTCCGCGGCCATCACCTGCGCCTTGACCAGCTTCAATTCGTCTTCGCTGACGCCGTCCTTGACCATCAGCGCGATCTAATGACGCAACGCCGCTTCGAGTGGTAGGCCATCACCAGCTGCGGCAATTCCGCCGGCGCCTTGACCACCAAGCGCTTGACGCCCAGCTGCTTCGGCTCGCTGTACTCGCGCCTAGCCGGTTGTTCCACACGCGGAATCGGCCCGTAATAACGCTGCGCCAGCGCGAACACCTCGCTGGCCTTCACGTCCCCTGCGATCACCAGCGTGGCGTTGTTCGGCGCATACCAGCGCTTGTACCAGTCCTGCGCGTCCTTGACCGTCATCGCCTGCAGATCGCTCATCCAACCAATCACTGGATGCTGGTAGGGGTGCTCCTGGTAGATCGACGCCATCATCACCTCGTTCATCAGCGACTGCGGCTCATCATCGGTGCGCATGCGCCGCTCTTCCATCACCACCTTGATCTCCTTGGCAAATTCCGCCGCGGAAAGATTCAGGTTGTGCATCCGGTCGGCCTCCAGCTTCATCGCCAGCGGCAGCTGGGATTTGTGCAGCTGCTGGAAGTAGGCGGTGTAATCGCTGCTGGTAAACGCGTTTTCGCGTCCGCCCGCGGCCGCGATGCGATTGGAGAACTCACCGGCGGGAACGGTCTTGGTGCCCTTGAACATCATGTGCTCCAGCACATGGGCAACGCCGGTCACGCCGGTGCGTTCGTCCATACTGCCGGCCTTGTACCAGACCTGCTGGACCACCACCGGCGCGCGGTGATCTTCCTTGACCACGACTTTAAGCCCGTTCGCCAGGGTACGTTCGAACACCTCGGCCTGGACATTGGTTTGCAGCAACCCGAACAACAGCAGCCAATAAGGCAAACTTGTTTTCCTCTTCATATCCCTATCCTTATAACGTCCATTCAGCATAAAATGCGCGCGCATTATGCGGCATAATTTGTCATCCCAACCATGCTCATTTGATGTCATGCCCGAAATAATTTTGTCGTCCCGGCGCAACCCTGGAGGACAGCACTCCTGAACGAGCGGACTTATAGAACCTTCATTCCATGTTTAGTTTCCTGAAAAAGAACACTTCCAGCACCGCCGAGGAGCCGCCCCGCAGCGGCTGGGTCGCACGCTTGAAGTCCGGCCTGGCGCGTACCGGCAACCAGTTGAGCGAGTTGTTCAGCCGCGGCGGCAAGATCGACGACGACCTGTACGAGGAGCTGGAGACCATCCTGATCACCGCCGATGTCGGCATGGACGCGACCAACGCGCTGCTCGCCGACCTGCGCCGCCAGGTCAGGGAACAGCACCTCAGCGAAGCCGCCGAACTCAGGCAGGCGCTGGCCCAGTGCCTGCTCAAACTGCTGAAGCCGCTGGCGCAGCCGCTGCAGGCCCAAGCATTCGACAAATCAAACGGCGCGCACAAGCCCTTCGTCATCATGCTGTGCGGGGTCAACGGCGCGGGCAAGACCACCTCGATCGGCAAGCTGGCGAAATACCTGCAATCGCAGGGGCTGTCGGTATTGCTCGCGGCAGGCGACACCTTCCGTGCCGCGGCGCGCGAACAGCTGATCACCTGGGGCGAGCGCAATAATGTCACCGTGATCGCGCAGCAGAGCGGCGATGCCGCCGCGGTGATCTACGATGCGGTACAGGCCGCGCAGGCGCGCAACATCGACGTGGTGCTGGCCGATACCGCAGGCCGGCTGACCACCCAGGCGCACCTGATGGAAGAGATCAAGAAGGTGAAGCGCGTGATCGCCAAGGCGATGCCGGAGACGCCGACCTCCCCCGCAGCGCCCCATGAGGTGCTGCTGGTGCTGGATGCCAACACCGGCCAGAATGCCCTGAGCCAGGTCAAGGCCTTCGACCAGGCGCTGGGCGTGACCGGCCTGATCCTGACCAAGCTGGACGGCACCGCCAAGGGCGGCGTGATCGCGGCAATCGCCCACTCCCATCATCACCGGGCGCACCCTATCCCGGTGCGCTTCATCGGCGTCGGCGAGGCAATAGACGATCTGCGCCCGTTCGCCGCGGAAGACTTCGTCACCGCCTTATTGGGCCTGGATGAATGATCGCCTTTAACCAGGTGCACAAGCGTTACCCGGGCGGCTATGAAGCGCTGAAGAACGTCTCGTTCGAGATCGCCGAGGGCGAGATGGTCTTCCTGACCGGGCATTCCGGCGCCGGCAAGAGCACACTGCTCAAACTGATCGCCGCGATCGAGCGCCCCAATTCCGGCAGCGTACTGGTCAACAACCAGAACGTCGGCGTGCTCAAGGGCGGCGCGCTGCCCTATCTGCGCCGCAATCTCGGCATCATCTTCCAGGATCACAAATTGCTGTTCGACCGCAATGTGTTCGACAACGTGCTGCTGCCCTTGCAGATCTGCGGTTTCGATCACCGCGAGAGCAGCAAGCGCGTGCGTGCCGCACTGGACAAGGTCGGGCTGCTCAAGCGCGAAAAGGCCAACCCGATCGCACTGTCCGGCGGTGAGCAGCAACGCCTGTGCATTGCGCGCGCGATCGTGAATCGCCCGTCCATCCTGCTCGCAGACGAACCGACCGGCAACCTGGACGCCGCCTATGCGCAGGAGATCATGGCGATCTTCAAATCGTTCCATCAGGTCGGCGTCACGCTGATCATTTCCACCCACGATGAAAGCGTGCTGCAAGACAGCAGCGTGCGTGTACTCGCGCTCAGGCAGGGAGAGCTTGCCTCATGATGCACGCATTCGCCCTGCACAGCAGCGTGATGCGCGCGGTATTGCGGCGCATGTTCGCCTCGCCGCTGGCCGGCCTGCTCAACATCCTGGTGATCGGCATCGCACTGAGCCTGCCGGCGGGCATGTATGTGCTGCTGCAAAACGCGCAAGGACTGGTCGCGCAACTGTCCGGCACGCCGCAGATCAGCCTGTTCCTCAACTTGGGCGCCAAGGCCGACGATATAGACAGGCTGCAGAAACGCTTGGCCCAGCATCCCGGCATCGCCAGCGTTGAATTCGTGTCGCGCACACAGGCGCTGGATCAGCTGAAACAAAGCACCGGACTCGCCGACGTGATCGGCGGACTGGAAAAAAACCCGTTGCCGGATGCCTTCGTTATCCGTCCCAAATCGGGCGAAGCACAGGCGCTGGAAGTGCTGCGCATCGAACTGGCCAAGCTGCCCAAGGTCGAACAGGCACAGCTCGACTCTGCCTGGGCATATAAACTCGAAGCTCTGCTGAAATTCGGCCGCATGGTGGTGCTGATACTAGCCAGCCTGCTCAGCCTCGCGCTGATCGCCATCACGTTCAACACGATCCGCCTGCAGATCCTCACGCAACGCGACGAGATCGAAGTCGCCAAACTGATAGGCGCGACCAATGGATTCATCCGCCGTCCGTTCCTGTACTTCGGCGCACTGCAGGGACTACTGGGCGGCATCACGGCCTGGCTGATCATCACGGCCAGCCTGCTGCTGTTCAATCACCAGCTGGACGCGCTGGCGCAACTCTATGCAAGCCAGTTTTCGCTGCACGGCCTGGCACCGGCCGACAGCCTGTCGCTGCTGCTGTTCTCGCTGTATCTGGGCTGGCTGGGCGCGTGGCTGTCGGTGACGCGGCATCTGTCGCAAATCGAGCCGCGCTAGTTGTGAAAGACAGGCGGGCACAGGCCCGGGACTGTGAAACCGTTGCTGCTGATTATGGGAAACGGCGCCCCGCTTTATTGCCGGCCTGGTTTATTGCCGGTTTATTGATTGCCAGTCGGCGCACCCTTCGCCCGGCCTCCGCAGCCATCCGCCAGAGCAGCATGGCTGCGGTCATCAGCAACACCATAAAAAATATCGTTTGCATTTGCATATCCTCAGGCAACCGGTTTGATGACCACGTAAAAACCCTTGTCCCTCAACGCCTGTGCCTTCTCCATATCGGCAACGATGGTGTAACGCAGCACACCGTGGTAATAGACACTTAGCTTAAGCATGATAACCTCCTGTCAGCCTTCTCTCACCGCACAAACGCGCATCGCCCCAATCACGTCAGCCTAACGCTGATAGGCATACATCTTCTTCAGGAACGATTCTGCAACCACCACAGTCAGGTCAGCCGGAATATCCAGCCGCTTCTCCATCGAAACGTGTCGTTGCTGCTGACACACCAGGTCGACAGCGGGATTCCAGCCGGCGCACATCACCTCCGCACCGTACTCGGCCTCCATCGAATCCTGTTCGATTTCGTAGCTGCTCATGTTCATCGTGATACTCATGGCACACCTCCGTCTGCTTGGTTGCTATTTCGGCTTGCCGCCGAAAAACTTGAATCGTTGCTGCTGGTAAGCATTCAGCATTTAGCATGCCAGCCTCGAAAAACTGGCTTGCTGGGCAGATAAAAACGCCGTGGCGACAGGTGTTGAGCAATAAACCGGAGGTGAAGCGGCAATGCCGGAACGACACTATGAACCTCCCTGAATCCGGCAGGCAGTCTTAGCAATGGGAAGGGGAAATTCCAAATCGAGAGAAACCGCTGGTAAACCACCCACCTCGATCATGGCTCAAAGCAGGGAGCGTCATCGGTACAACGCGCCAGACGCTGCACAGCTTAAAACGCCTCCACAGCGGCATAGCTGGTAACGGCGCTACGTGCATTGCCGGGCACCGGCGCCCGCACCTCGTTCACGGCACGGCCTAGCGTCCCGCTATCCGGCAGTTGTTTGCCGACAGTGAGCGAGACGCGATTGGACAGGTCGGCCAGCGTGGAAACGGCAGATGATCTGTTTTCCAAGAAGCCCTTTTTCAGTTGCGCGGAATTAATCAGCAATGAACCGTTGCCTTGCTGGCTGACACCCAAGCTCTGCAGCGCCGAAGCGGCACTGCCGCCCAAGGTTGCGTTGCGCACCTCATTCAATGCCTGTTTGGCGGGTTTGTCCGGTTCCTGCGCGACCTGCTTCGCGTTCGCGGTCGTATCATTGACGGCTTTGTTTAGCGCATTGAAGGACTGCACGAAAGACTGCACAACCGCCTGAAAATCGGTAAAGGTGGGAGGATTGTTGAGTGTCTTGAGCGCCGTGGCCCTGTCCTGCAACTCCGCCAGCGTGGATCTGACCCGCCCCAGTGAACTCAACGACGCGATAGCGTCTGATTGGTTGTTTGGCAGCACGGCGTTCGATGACGCAACATCAGCCTGTGCCTGTGCAGAAGCAGCAGCGGTGTTAGGCAGATAGCCAATCGAGGAGATCATGACCGCCTCCTGAAAAAACGGTTACTTCACGCCCGCAATATACTATTTTTTCCGATGAAAATCAATGCGCTAACCAAACGCCAGAGACGCTGACTAGCTTTGCGTCAAGTTGAGCCACTGAAAAGCGACATGCTCGTAGTCCTCGCCCTCCGCCAGCAGCGCGCTGAGCTTGATGTTGCGGCTCTTCTCTCCCATCATCGCCTCGTAGATCGTATTGGCAATATAGCTGCCCGACTCCATCAGCATCGTCGCGTGCTCGTAGGAATTGTCCGCACCCGGCAGCAGCATCACCGGCAGGTAATCGTAGGCAAACGAGCCCGAACTGCTTTCCCAGTTGGAGACCTTGTCCGTCTCCTTGCCGAGGATGCGCAGCCACACCGAGAGCGGCTTCTTGGTGATGATTTCGATACCGGCATGCACTCCGCCTTGCTCATTGTGCAGACGCCGTATCATGCCTATCCACCATCCCGCATTGCTTTGCGCCTTGATCGCGCACAGGTCACCGATCTTGACCCAGGCACCCAAGGTTTTCGGGATCATGCAGCCTATGCCCGCGACACTCACATCCAGCACATTCCAGACCTCGGTGCTGAAATCGATATCGGCATCCGCAACCAGGTCTATCCTGGATTCCTGGTTCAGCATCGCGGCGTCTTCCTCGGAAAGGTTCACCACCTTGCCCAAATCCATATGAGGAACCAGCTTGCTGATCGTCCTGAAACCATGGGTCACTTCGACCGTCGTCGCAATGCCCCTGCGCTCCTGGTGACGATGCGGCTGCTCGCCGCCCCAATACGCCTGCAGGTGCTTCAACACTGTCAGTTTTCCAGCGGGGGTAAATTCGTTGCCGAAGCGCTGCTCTTTCTGGATCAGGTTGCCTTCGTTCTGTTCAATGATCACCTTGATTTTGGGCACCGCCTTGAGCGCGCCAAAGAAGCGCATGCCCGGCGTCACCTGCAGATCGTCGGCCGCGACTCCCGGCGGCGCCGGGTGATCCAGATCGATAAAAAACCGGCAATCCGGATCGCGTGCCGCCTTGAAATCGAAGAAACTGACCAATCGCCCGGTGATGCGGGAACTGACTTCGATCTGGTCCGGCGCCAGCGTGCCCGGCGAAGCCTCATAGAGCATCAAGGCGCGCAGCAGTTCACGCTGCGGACTGGTATGGATCACTTGCCTGGGATAAGCGTAGACCATGGTATCGAACTGGCTGGCCTCGGCAAAGCGGTAGCAGCGGCACAGCTGCTCCCATACTGCCGGTTCAATATCCACATAGCGCATCAGCGCCAGCTTCATCTGCTCGGTGACGGCCTGCAGCCACCTGACGCAGACCACCGGCATGTTTTCCCTGAAGTCCCAGGATGGTTTCTCCGTGTGCAGGTATCCATCCACGCACACCGCATAGGCTTCACCCAGCGCCTTCATGTATGCCAGCATCATCCGCCACAGCTGCAGCCCCTGAAAATCCTGCAAATGCGGCGCCTCAAGGTACTGCTGCAGCAATTTGGCATGGAACGGCCGCCCCGCCTCATCCAGCAGCATGATGATAGCGGTGCGCATTTCCGGACGGAACCCCCTGGCCTCCTTCACCGAAGTCAGCCATCCGGCCAGCTCATCCAACGCCTTGCCGGCATGATCCTTCGGCAATTCGGCCAGCAACGCCGTGGCCGCCTTGAGATCATACATCGGATGATCCGGTTTTCCGTCGAATATATCGTGCAAAGAGAACATGCCGCGCCACCTCCTGTCGGACCAGACCACATCGATACCGCGTATCGTTGCCGCCATGATAACCGAGGCATACAGCCAGGCAAATCTGCGCGATTGCTCAGGCGACGCAACAGATCAGTTAATGCGGCGGCTCAGCAACATAGCGGCGGCTCGTCCATCAGCGCGATCTGTTCGCGCAATTCCAGTATCCGGTCCTGCCAGTACCGTTGCGTATTGAACCATGGAAAGGCGGCGGGAAAGGCTGCATCGCCCCAGCGCCGCGCGATCCAGGCGGCATAGTGGATCAGGCGCAGCGTGCGCAGTGCTTCGAGCAGATGCAGCTCGCGCGGTTCGAATTCGCAGAATTCCTCGTAACCGGCGAGCAGGTCGCCCAGCTGCCGGGTCTGCTCGGCACGCTCGCCGGACAGCAGCATCCACAGATCCTGGATCGCGGGCCCGATGCGGCTGTCGTCGAAATCGACAAAATGCGGCCCGTCATCGGTCCATAACACGTTGCCGGGATGGCAGTCGCCATGCAGGCGCAGGTTTTTCACCGCACCGGCACGCTCGAAGCAGCGCCGCACGCCGTCCAGCGCCTGCGCGACCACGCCGCGATACACCTCTTTAAGCTCCGCGGGGATGAAGTCATGCGCCAGCAGATAAGCGCTAGGCTCGACCCCGAAGCTCTCGATATCCAGCGAGGGGCGATGCCGGTAGGGCTCCAGCGCACCGACCGCATGGATACGCCCGATGAAGCGCCCCAACCATTGCAGCGTGCCACGGTCGTCCAGCTCGGGTGCGCGACCGCCATGCTTGCTGAACACCGCGAACCGGAAGCCGTTGAAAGCATGCAGGGTCCTGCCCGCTATCGTCAGCGCAGGCACGACCGGAATCTCACACACCGCCAACTCCGCGACGAACGCATGCTCTTCCAGTATCGCCGCATCGGTCCAGCGCTCTGGACGATAAAACTTGGCGACCAACGGTACGCCATCCTCGATGCCCACCTGATAGACGCGGTTCTCGTAGCTGTTGAGCGCAAGCATCCTGCCATCGGTATGTAGACCGGCGCTGTCCAGCGCATCCAGCACGGTATCGGGAGTGAGTGAGCTAAAAGGGTGTTGGGTATGCATAAGCAGCATTGTACGGCAGCCAGTCCGGGAAGTTAGCCGCACGCAGCTCAACCAGATGCATTACCCCGGCATGCGTGATTCAGAAATTTTCAAACTCGTCTGGCATTGTTGCAAACTTCACCCAGACATGTTTCAAAATCGACACATTGATTGGCTATCCGGGGAATACCCTGCCAGCAAGCCCTTTCAGTTCCAAGGCCCGTCGCTCAATGAAGTGCCATGAAAGCATAGCCAGTAAAATGCTTACGGCAGCCGAAAAAAAGATCATCCACGATACTGTTATTCTGGGGAACAAGGCGGCAATTGATTGCTGCACAGGAAAGGCGTAAATATATACACCGTATGAATAATCACCGACCCGGTTGCACTGCCTGATCCACCCACCAGGAACGAATGCCGCATAAAACAACAAATAGGCAATTGTGAACAGGTAGATGACGAAAAAAACGCCTTTGCTAATGAACGCTGCAGAAACCAGCGCAATCAGACACACCCAGAAAATTCTAGCCGACAGGACAATGCGCTCCTTCAAGACATAAAAAGCAGCCCCTGAAAAAAACATAAAAAACAGCAGTACGGAATTTCCATCCACACCAAGCATCCGTGAGAAATCTGCGATCACAGCGGGTCGAACCCTCATGAATAAAGATAATGCACCGGACAGAATAAAACTCAACAAAACGATGATCTTGAAGGCCTTGATCCTGGTATCTCTTGCCAGTTGTGAAAGCAACCAAAACACAGCAAGAATCGCATACATCCTGATCTCATAGGGCAATGTCCAAATAGACCCGTTGACTATTGGCCAATATGGATTCTTATCAAAAACTCCAGGCAAATAAAATGGAGTGTTGGTGATCAATGTTGCGCACTTCAGGAGATAGAGATACACCTGATCGCTAGCGAGATAAGAAGATACAGGCAATGACGTAAAGAAGACTCCAAATCCAAAAACGGTGACTAGCAACATCACCAGTAAAGCCGGAAATATACGAAGGGCTCTGGCCCAAACAAATTCGATCACATTTTGCCGGGTTAGCAAGCTGGCCGAGACAAGAAAACCGCTCGCAATGAAGAACACATTGACTGCAATATGACCCATGGTCATGCCCAGAGATGTTCGTAGTGGCTCGAGCTCGATCCTGCCCGTCGCCAATGCAAAACTGTGGGTGATGAGCACCGAAAACGCTGCCACGATGCGAATCAGGTTGAAATTATTATCCCTACCTTGGGTAAAGTTCGACAGTCTCATTTGATCATCCCTCTAATACGGCAAAAATCCGGGCAAAGCCAAGAGACCGTACGAAATGAAAACAGTTCGCTGCAAAATGCCTTCAGCATTATCCGAGCAAACTCGCCAGCGTCAGCAGCAGCAACAGGATCATCCAGAACACCACCGAGCGCCACACCAGGCCGATCGTGCTTTGCATGAAGTCGGCATCGGCCTCGTCGCCTATCCCCAGCTCAGGCCGATCCAGCGGCAGCCCACCTTGCGGTATCGGCATGCCGAGGCGCACGCCCAGCGCACCGGCGCCGCTGGCCAGCAGGATGCCTGCCTCCGGGTCTTTCCAGCTCGCCGCCTGGGTGCGCCAGCAATAGATCGTGCTCTCGAAATCGCCGACGATCGCGAAGGTCAATGCCGTCATCCGTATCGGCAACCACTCCAGCACAAAGAACGCCTGACGGGCGAAACCGCCGAACTCCACCAGTTCGTCTTCATCCTCGTCGCCCCCGAGACACGTTACTGGCGAAGCCAACCGACTGCGGGAACGGGGGCGTGGCGGGCACTCCCGCACCAGAGGGCTGCGCCCCGCCATGTCATACCCGCCACCCCAATGCCGGCGCAAGAATTGCCCCAGCCGGTACAGCAGCGCACCCGCGGCTCCGCCCAGGCCCAGCGCGCTGAACAGCACGAACCACACGATTACGCCGAACACGTTGCGATGCGAGGCGATCAGCGCCTCCTCTATCGTCACTCGCGCCAGCTCTTCGGCGTTCAGCTCGTGCGCCGGCATGCCGCGCCAGATGGACAACAGGCGGCGCGCATCGTCGAGGTTTCCGGCGCGCAGCGCCTGGTGGATATCGGTGAAGTAATGGCTGAACTGGCGGAACCCCATCGTCAGGTACAGCACCAGCACATTGAATGCCCAGGAGAAGATCGGGTGGAGGTAATGCAACAACCAGAAGGAGAGCACGACGCCGATCAACAACGGCAGCACCGCCAGCATCCAGGCGATCTTGCCGTGTTTGTGCTGGCCGGCATTCAAGTGATGCTGAAAAAACCCGACATAGCCGGATAGCCAGCCAAACAGGTATTTGCGCGAAGACAGCGGACGAAGCTGCTCCAGCACCAACGCGGCAATCAGGGCAAACAAACTCATGGCATCAGAAAGGCATCGTCTATCGAGTGGTGCGAAACATAGCACACAACGCCTGCATTGCGCAGCGCGGGCGACCAAATCGCCATGGCCGGCGCGGACTTTAGTGCGGTCGCAAGCCCTCTCACCTGGCTCTTGCATGCTTGCCGGCAGGAGTGAACCGCGCGTTCAGTTCAAACGATCATCCCTGCCGCGACAGTGTTGTTGCTCGCCTCGTCGATCACGATGAAGCTGCCGGTCGCCCTGTCCTTGGCATAGCTGTCGAACGCCAACGGCTGCTGCACCTTCATCGCCACATGCACGATGTCGTTCATGCTCACCGCCGGATTGGCATGCTGCTCCAGCGTATTCACGTCGACACGGTAGTCGATGCTGGAGAACAGGCATTTGGCCATGCGCGTGGTGTGCTTGACCAGGTACTTGCGGTTTTTGTCCAGCGGTGTTTCGGACAGCCAGCACAGCATCGCCTGGAATTCTTTCGCTACGGTAGGCATCGCATCCGCCTTGACGAACATGTCGCCGCGCGAGATGTCGATCTCGTCATTCAACGTGATCGTGATGGATTGCGGCGCGTAGGCGGTTTGCAGCTTGCCGTCGTAGGTGACGATCTCCTTGACCTTGCTGGTACGGCCCGATGGCAACACGGTAATCTCGTCGCCCACAGACACCTCGCCCGCCTCGATGCGTCCCATGAAGCCGCGGAAGTCGTGATACTCGTCGGTCTGCGGGCGGCATACCCACTGCACAGGAAAGCGGAAATCGGTGGTGTTCACGTCGTGGTCGATCTCGACGCTCTCTAGTTTCTCCATCAACGTCGGCCCCATGTACCAGTCCAATTGTTCGCCGCGATCCACGACCATGTCGCCGACCAGCGCGGACATCGGGATGCAAGTCACGTCGTGCAGGTCGAGTTGCGCGGCGAATCTCCTGTACTCGCCGACGATCTCCTCGAAACGCTGTTTCGAGTAATCCACCATGTCCATCTTGTTGACCGCCAGCACGATGTGCGGCACGCCCACCAGACTAGGCTGGCCAGATAGGTATGGCGGCGGGTCTGTACCAGCACGCCCTTGCGCGCATCGATCAGGATCACCACCAAGTTCGCAGTGCTCGCGGCAGTCACCATGTTGCGCGTGTATTGCTCGTGCCCCGGCGTGTCGCCGATGATGAACTTGCGCTTGGGTGTCGCAAAGTAGCGATAAGCCACGTCGATCGTGATGCCCTGCTCGCGCTCTGCCTGCAGGCCATCGGTCAGCAGCGACAGATCGACCGCGGCCATCCCGCGCTTCTCGCTGGTTTTTGAGATCGCAGAGAACTGATCCTCGAATATCGACTTGGAATCGTGCAGCAGGCGGCCGATCAGGGTGCTCTTGCCATCGTCCACGCTGCCGGCGGTGATGAAACGTAATAGTTGTGTGGTGTTGCTCATAATTTATTGCCTCGAAAATTTGCTTTGTCATTCCCTACAACAGCGGGAATGACGGCACTTAAAAATAGCCTTCCTTCTTGCGCAACTCCATCGATGCATCGGAAGTCTGATCGTCCATACGTGTCGCGCCGCGTTCGGTGATGCGCGTCGTCGCGGTCTCCTCGATGATCTCCTGCACGGTGCATGCGGTGGATTCCACCGGCGCGGTGCAGGTCATGTCGCCGACGGTGCGGAAGCGCACCGATACCACTTCCACTTTCTCGCCCGGTTTGGGTTGCACCAGGTGCGATACCGGAATGACCGTATTGCCGCGGCGGATCACTTCGCGTTCATGCGCGTAGTAGATGCTCGGGATATGCAGCTTCTCGCGGCCGATGTATTCCCAGATATCCATCTCGGTCCAGTTGCTGATCGGGAACACGCGGATGTTCTCGCCGTTGTGAACGCGGGTGTTGTAGATATCCCACAGCTCGGGGCGCTGGTTCTTGGGATCCCACTGGCCAAACTCGTCGCGGAACGAAAAAATGCGTTCCTTCGCGCGCGCCTTTTCCTCGTCGCGGCGCGCACCGCCCATGCAGGCATCGAAGCCGAATTCGGCGATGGTCTCCAGCAGCGTTACAGACTGGTATGGGTTGCGCGGCTTGTCCGGGTCCTTGATGACGATGGTCCCACGCTTGATCGAATCTTCCAGCGAACGCACGATCAGCCGCTCGCCCAAGTCTTTCGCCAGTTTGTCGCGGCACTCGATCACTTCGGGGAAGTTGTGCTCGGTATCGATATGCACCAGCGGGAACGGGAACTTCGCCGGACGGAACGCCTTCTCGGCGAGACGCAGCATCACGATGGAATCCTTGCCGCCGGAGAACAGCAACGCGGGATTCTTACACTCCGCTGCGACCTCGCGCATGATGTGGATCGATTCGCTTTCCAGCGCGTCCAGGTGAGTAAAGGTGTGTGCAGTCATCTTCTGGTTTCTTTCACTTCTTCAATTCAAGTCAAACATCATAATCTATCGCTGAAATGCGGCTCACATGCAAGCCACATTCCTTGTTCTCACTAAAATTTTGGCTACGGCTAAGGTCGTCCGCTTCGCTTCCGACATTACCCTGCGCCGAAACCCGGAAAACAAGCGCGTTACACGCGCATTATCTTTAAAGATTTTGGCTCCGACTAACGCCGCGCTTCGCACGGCATGAGTCTTCGCCGGAATCCGGAGAACAAACGGGCTATGCCCGTTTCGGGATGTGGCTTGCCACATGCAAGCCACATTCCTTGTTTTCCGGGTTTTCCCACCACCATCTGCCGGAGCGGATATCTTCGCCGGGTGTCACCGAACGGGTGCAAGGCGCGCAACCTATACTGGGGTAAAAACGGTCATGCAGCTTGTTATAGGGCACATTATAGCTTTTCAGGTACTCCCATACCTCGGCATTGGTCCAGTCCAGCAACGGGTTGAACTTCTGCAAACCGTGATCCGCATCGAACGAGGATACTTCGAGACTGCCGCGCGTCACCGCCTGATCGCGGCGCATCCCGGTGATCCAAGCTCTCTTGCCAGCCAGCGCACGCTTCAGCGGTTCGACCTTGCGTATATGGCAGCAAGCCTTGCGGTTGTCCACACTGTCGTAGAAACCGTTCACGCCATGTTGTGCGACATAGGCCTCGATCCGCACACTGTCCGGAAAATAAACCTGCAGCGGCACGCTGTAATGCCCACGCACCGCCTGCATCAGGTCATAGGTCTCTTGCGGCAGTCGTCCGGTATCCAGGCTGAACATCACGATCTCCGACTGATGTTTCGCGATCAGATCGGTCAACACCATGTCTTCCGCGCCCAGGCTATTGGCGAAGGTCACCGGCGAGAAATCGCACACCGCCTCGGCCAGCACTGCTGTTACCTGCTCGATTTTCTGTTGCAACGCGCTCACAGTCCGCCTCCTCGTGAAACTCGCCTGAACAACGGCGTTGCCTGATCGGCAGAAGCCTGATAGGTCAGCGAGAAATCGCTCAGGCCCTTCAGCGCCTCATGTATGTCTTTATCGGCCCTGGGTTCAAACGCATCGAAGCCGACGCGCTGCAGGTAAAAAATCTGGTCGCGCAGCACGTCGCCGATCGCGCGCAACTCGCCGCGGTAGCCCAGCCGCACGCGCAGCCGGTAGGCGATCGAATAACCGCGCCCATCGGCAAACTTCGGGAAATTAACCGCGATCACCGCAAACCTTGCCAGATCATGCTGCAAGTCTTCCGCGCGCTCGTCGCTGTTCAGCCATACACCCAACTCGGTGCGTTTTTGCAACGTGTCGCGCTGCGCCTGCCACACCTTCAGCGGCACGATCACCTTGCCTGCCGGAACCTCTGCCGACTCTGGCGCATCGCCTTCGTTCAGGCGCAGCACTGTCCAGTCGCCTTCCGTCACTGCTTTATTCTTGATGATCATGTCTCAGAACCTCGGCGAGTAGTAAGGCGTGTCATAGGGAGCGCCCTTTTCCAGCAGCGCGTACTCGGCCGCAGCCAGCTTGGCATCTTCCTCGACCGGTGTCGCATACACGAACTCCTTGAAAGGCTCATGCCCGATACGGCGCACGGTATCGATGAAGCGTTCATCCTCGAAACGCTCGCGCACGTACACCTGCAGCAGCCGGTCGATCACCTCGGGAACCTGTGCGAACGTGAAGGCGCGACCGATGACCTTGCCCAGGCTGGTCTCATTGCCCTGCGCGCCGCCTATCGAAATCTGGTTCCATTCCGTGCCGTCCTTGTCCACGCCGAGGATGCCGATATGCCCGACATGGTGATGCCCGCAGGCATTCATGCAGCCGGACATGTTCAGCTCGATCTCGCCGATGTCGTGCTGGAAATCGATATTATCAAAACGCTCGGCGATCGCCTTGGCCAGCGGGATGGAACGCGCGTTGGCCAGCGTACAGAAATCGCCCCCCGGACAGCAGATGATGTCGGTCAGCAGGCCGATGTTGGCCGTCGCCATGCCCAGCTCTTTCGCGACCTGCCACAGCTCGATCAGATCGGACTGCCTGACGTCCGCCAGCACCAGATTTTGCATATGCGTGATGCGCAGCTCGCCGAAACTGAAACGCTCCGCCAGTTGCGCCGCCGCATCCATCTGTTCGGCGGTCGCATCCCCCGGCGCAATGCCGGTCTTCTTCAGCGACAGCACCACCGCCGCATAGCCCGGCACCTTGTGCGGCTTGACGTTGCGCTTCATCCAGTTGGCGAAGGCCTTGTTGTCGCGCTGCAGCGCGGCCACAGCGTCATCGTCGTCCGTCAATCGCTCATAAGCCGGTGCGGTAAAGCAGGCGGCGACACGCTGCAACTCCTCCTTCGTGATCGTGCACGGGCCATCCTTGGTGAACTGCCAGTCGGCTTCGACCTGGCGCCTGAATTCCTCGATGCCGAGCGCCTTCACCAGTATCTTGATGCGCGCCTTGTAGATGTTGTCGCGGCGGCCGTATTCGTTGTACACGCGCAGGATGGATTCCATGTAAGTGATCGCGTGTTGCCACGGCACGAAAGCGCAAATCTCGGTGCCGATGATGGGCGTACGCCCCAGGCCGCCGCCGACCAGCACGCGGAAACCGATCTCGCCCTGCGCATTTTTCACCACCGCCAAACCGATGTCATGCACCGCGATCGCGGCACGGTCCTCCGTTGCGCCGGTGATCGCAAACTTGAATTTGCGCGGCAGATAGGCAAACTCCGGATGGAAGGTGCTCCACTGCCGCAGGATTTCGGCGTAAGGACGCGGGTCGGCGATCTCGTCGCGCGCGACGCCGGCAAATTCGTCGCTAGTGATGTTGCGTATGCAATTGCCCGAGGTCTGGTTGGCGTGCATCTCCACGCTGGCCAGGTCGGCCAGCACATCCGGCGCATCCTGCAGCTTCAGCCAGTTGAACTGGATGTTCTGGCGCGTCGTAAAATGCCCGTAGCCCCTGTCGTACTTGCGCGCGATGTGCGCGAACATGCGCATCTGCGCCGCGCTAACCAGCCCATAGGGCACGGCGATGCGCAGCATGTAGGCGTGGATCTGCATGTACAGCCCGTTTTGCAGACGCAGGATGCGAAACTCATCCTCTGTCAGCTCACCCGACAGACGGCGGCGCACCTGGTCGCGGAACTGCGCGACGCGCTCGGCGGTGATCTTGTGATCGAATTTATCGTAACGGTACATTTAACTTGCCTCTTTAATTTTCCTGGGCCGGATAGCTCTTGGAAACCGGCAACAGCAGCGCGGCCGCCAGCGGGAACTTCGCGCCATACATCAGGATATGCTCCACGTCGGCATCTTCATCGTGGCGCAGCGCGGCGCCGATATACGCGTGTTCGCCGCTCTGGCCGACCACGACACCGATGCGTCCGCCGCAGCCGTTGAACCAGCTGACCTGCTTGGGTTTGTTGGGTTTGTTCGCACTCATCTTTCACCTCACTTATAGAACACCATCTTCAGGCCGATGATCAGCAACATCACAGCCAGGACGGGTCGCAACACTTTTTCGGGCACTTTCGCGCTCAGGTGGCTGCCGATATAGATTCCCGGCAACGAACCCAGCAACAGACTGCCGAGCAGCACCAGATCGACGGTACCCAGCGCCAGATGGCCCATGCCTGCCAGCGCGGTCAGCGGCACCGCATGCACGATGTCCGTGCCGACAATTTTCACCGAGGGCATGCGCGGATACAGGAACAGCAGCGCAACCGTGCCCAGCACCCCGGCGCCGATCGAAGAGATCGTCACCAGCGCGCCGACGATCACACCGGTGACGATCGTCGCCGCGGGCAGATAACGGTGATGCAATTCGTACACCGTGCCATCCTTGCGGCGCCCGAGCTTCTTGATCTGATCCTTCAGCAGCAAAGCCGTGGCGGTCGCCAGCAATGCCACGCTCAGCACGCTGGTCACCAGGCTGCGCAGCGTCTTTTCGTCCAGCGCCAGATATTTCAGCAGCGCGATCGTGACCACCGCGGCGGGCAAACTGCCCATCGCCAGCAAACCGAACACCTTCCAGTCCACGGTGCCGCGTTTGCTGTGCACCCAGCCGCCCAGCGTCTTGGTCAGCGAGGCGTACAGCAGGTCGGTGCCCACCGCCGTGGCGGGCGACACCCCGAAAAACAGTACCAGCAACGGCGTCATCAGCGAACCGCCGCCGACCCCGGTGACCCCGACGATCAAGCCAACCAAGAAGCCGGACAGCGTATACATCCAGTCCATGCGCACACCCAATTAATAACTGGAGCGCATTCTAGCCCCGCATAGTTATATTTCTAAATACTTGTATGTTAGGATTTTATAACCAATGGAAATATAGAGGCATACCGTGAACCTGCAACAGCTACGCTATTTGAACGAGAGCGTGCG
>JACPVZ010000058.1 GCA_016197305.1 Nitrosomonadales bacterium
CGATTGGCAGCTGGCTCGAGGAACGCTGTGTGCGCAAAGACACGGCCAAATCTCTCACCGCAGAACTATTCAGCGACTGGAAACGTTGGGCTGACGATTCCGGTGAATTCGCGGGTTCACAGCGTCGATTCTCCGATTTGTTGCTCACGCGCGGACTGGAAAAGTGGCGAAACAATTCCGGCATACGCGGCTTTCAAGGTATCGGACTTCGGGAAATACCGACTGATAGACGCATGCCTTATGCGGAAAACTGAAACATATAACCAACTGATTTTATTGATAACTGACGCAGACTGACATAGCTACTGATTTACCCCTACACGTGCGCACGTAAGAGGTTAACCGGCATAAGCGTCAGCCTGCGTCAGTCGCCCCAAACACACAAGGATGACCGACATGCAAAACACAATACTCGCCCTCGACTTGGGCACAACAACCGGCTGGGCATTGATGGCTCGCGACGGCAGCATCACCAGTGGCACCGAATCGTTTAAGCCACACCGCTTTGAAGGCGGCGGCATGCGCTTCCTGCGCTTCAAGCGCTGGCTGACCGAGATCAAGCAAACCTCTGACGGCATCGATGCCGTGTATTTCGAGGAAGTGCGGCGTCATCTGGGCGTGGATGCGGCCCACGCCTACGGGGGCTTCATGGCGCAGCTGACCGCTTGGTGCGAGCACCACCAGATTCCGTATCAGGGTATTCCGGTCGGCACGATCAAGAAACACGCCACGGGCAAAGGCAACGCCAGCAAGGACGAGATGATTGCGGCAGCCAAGGCACGCGGGCACCTCCCTACTGACGACAACGAAGCCGATGCGCTGGCGCTGCTGCACTACGCCCTTCGCTTGCAGGAGGTATGAGATGAAACCACAACCCTATCGCTGCCCGCTGGGCAAGCTGCAACCGCAGACCACCGACCTGGATGCCGTCAAGGAAGCCGGATGGCGCGAGCAACACATCCTCGTGGTGAATGAGGCTGATGAACGTCTGGACTTCGTTGAGCGAGAGATCGTGCGCCGCATCGGTGAGCGTTTGTACGGGAGGAAGCGCAATGGATGACTGGACCGTCGACGAGGTGGAAGCCCGATTCGCGGAGGCGGCAGAAACAGCGCGGCGCTTGCCGCCTGCCCGCGTGATGGGCTATCTCAACGTATGGCCGATTCTGCTGCGCATGGCTCCGGAACGCGCCCCGGCAGATAACGAGGTGCATCACTTTCCACCATCCCCTGCGGCCATCGACCGGATGCTGGAAGTCACACGCTGGGTGCAGTGGCTTGATACCGAATCACGGCATATCGTGTGGATGCGCGCAGATCGCTACGAGTGGTCGCAGATCGCCAGACGGTTCGGTTGTGCAGTCAGAACGGTGCAGCGCAGACGCAAAATTGCGCTGTCCATCGTAACCGAGCATCTGAATGGGGTGAGTGAAGTTGCGGCAAGTTGATAACGGGTACGAACATCTGCGGAAAGATGAGTGTTGGTGCGGGTTTCAGGCGTTTTTGAGGGTGTCGCGTTTGGAAGATTTTCTGCTAATATTTGTGCCATGTTCGAAGTTTGAACGACCCCATTCAACACATCCCCCAAACCGCCCGCGAGGCGGTTTATTTACGCCCATGGAAAAGCTAAACATCGAATATCGCCCAGTCGAATTGCTGGTTCCATTCGTGAACAACGCCCGTACCCACAGCGATGACCAGGTCGCGCAGATCGCTGCTTCAATCCGTGAGTTTGGTTTTAACAACCCAATCTTGGTGGATGGCGAACGTGGCTTGATCGCAGGCCACGGCAGACTGCTCGCCGCACGCAAGTTGGGACTGGACATCGTGCCGGTCATCGAACTGGCGCATCTATCTCCCACGCAAAAGCGCGCCTATATTCTGGCCGACAACCGCCTCGCTGAAAACGCCGGATGGGACAAGGAACTGCTGGCGCTGGAACTGGCCGATCTCAAGCTGTCCGAGTTTGATCTCGATCTGCTCGGCTTCAGTGGCGATGAACTCGATGAGTTGCTGAATGCTGCAAACAAGGAAGGCTTGACCGAAGACGATGCCGTGCCAGAAGTAACGGAAAATCCCGTCTCACGCACCGGTGATGTGTGGCTGCTGGGCACCCACCGCCTGCTCTGTGGCGATGCCACCAAGCCGGAGGATTACCAACGATTGCTGGGTGCCGAACTGGTCGACATGACGTTCACCGACCCGCCCTACAACGTGAACTACGCCAACACGGCAAAAGACAAGCTACGCGGTAAAAACCGCCCCATCCTGAACGACAACTTGGGTGACGACTTCGGTGAGTTTCTCACTGCAGCCTGCACCAACATCCTGTCAGTCACCAAGGGTGCCGTGTATGTCGCGATGAGCTCGTCCGAACTCGACACGCTGCAATCTGCGTTCCGTGCTGCCGGTGGCAAGTGGTCGACGTTCATCATCTGGGCCAAGAACACTTTCACGCTCGGACGCGCAGACTATCAGCGCCAGTACGAGCCAATTCTGTACGGCTGGCGCGACGGAGCCGATCACTTCTGGTGCGGCGCACGCGATCAGGGCGATGTCTGGCAGATCAAGAAACCTGCCAAGAACGATCTGCACCCGACCATGAAGCCGGTGGAATTAGTGGAGCGCGCCATCCTCAACAGCAGCAAGAGCCGCGACATCGTGCTCGATCCGTTCGGCGGTTCCGGCACCACACTGATCGCAGCCGAAAAATCCGATCGGCAGGCGCGCCTGATCGAACTCGATCCCAAGTACGTGGATGTCATCGTGAAGCGCTGGCAGGACTACTCGGGAGGCCGTGCCACCCGTCAGTCGGATGGCATGGCGTTTGACGAGCTGGTTGAGGTTACTCAGCCAGCGATGTGATACACCCGCTCGCCGCCAGCCTCTTTGCTGGAGGTGATGTCGAGTCCCAGTTTCTTCTTGAAGGCTCCGGCGAAGGTGCCGCGCACGGTGTGCGATTGCCATCCCGTGGCTTCGCAAATCTGGTTGATGGTAGCCCCCTCCGGTCGTTTGAGCATGGCAATGACTTCCGCCTGCTTACTGTTGGCGCGTGTGCGTCGCTGTTCGGGTTCTGTTGGCTTAGTGGCCTCACAGCCCGGACGTGCCACCCCCAGCGCATCGTAACCCTCGGCTGCCACGCACCAGTCATCCCCGTCGCGGGTGATCAGCGCGCGGTTGAACAGGGAATCGATCACCTTGTTGCGAGCACCGCCCTTGATGTTGTCGGGGAACCATTCGATTTTGCCGTTTGTGTGAGCCACAGCGTGCTCGATGATCTGGCGTTGGGTGTCGGTGAGTTTGATGTCAGTCATTTTGATCTCCTTGAGTTACTTGGTTTGTTGGGATTGCTGGCCTGCGAGGTAGGCCGCTTCGAGGGCTGCTTTGATGCCCCACACCGACACGTCGTGGAAGTCTAGTCGGTCGCTGTGGCGTGTTTCTAGGGTTTCTACAAAGAGGTGCTGCTTGGCGATGTTTTCGAGAATCTGGTCGAGGGCTTGGGCTTTCATGTCGTCGTTCCTTAAACGTTGTGGATCTTTGCGGCCTTGTCGAATCCGACCCAAACCCCGTTTTGGTCCAAACCGCGCGCGGCGAGTTCTTCGCGGGCAATCAGGTTCAGGTCCAGCTCGCCGCGTGCGACCGCTGCCAGCACCTTAGTCATTGCTGTCTGGATAAAACCAATTTCGTCGACCGTAAATTCGTTGCTTGTGTAGCTCATTTTGTTTGCTCCGTTGTTGTTGATGACGGTGACATGAACGCTTCATTTTTTAAGTTAATCAACTGGTTTCTGAACAAAGTTCCAGTACCGTTTGTTAACTGTTGTTGATTACCTCCAATGCCACGCAAAGCCCCCACACCCTGCCGTCACCCCGGTTGCCCGGTAGTGTTGGAGGTGTCCGGCTACTGCGACAAGCATCGTGCGGCGATGCACCGTGATTACGACCGGACACGCCGACACGAGCCTGAACGGGCGTTCTACAAATCACTGGCGTGGCAGGGCACCCGCACATCATTCCTGCGTGCACACCCGTTGTGCTGTGTCTGTGAGGCGAAGGGTTTAGTCGTTGCGGCACGCGCGGTCGATCACATCCAACCGATCAAGTCGGGTGGTGACCGCCTCGACTGGCGCAACCTGCAGGCGTTGTGCCTTGCCTGTCACAACCGCAAGACCACCAGCGAGTGGCAATCGCGCAGGCATACCACCCCCTAGGGGGTATGAATCTCTACAACCCGCACGCAGGGGACCGGACGCCTGCCCAAATTTTTGTGCGTGCAAAATGAAAAACTTTTTTTGTGGAAATCATGGCCGGACGTAAACCCCTTCCCGTTGCGATCAAGAAGATCAAAGGGACGTTGCAGAAGTGCCGCACCAATCCGCGTGAGCCGAAGCCCACCGGCGTGCTGTGCTCGCCACC
>JACPVZ010000059.1 GCA_016197305.1 Nitrosomonadales bacterium
CTTGTCGGCCAGACGGTAGAGAATGTTTTTACCTTGCCGCTCTGTTTCAACCAGATGGGCAACCCGCAACTCACGCAGATGGGCACTGGCCAGTTTCATGCTGATAGAAGCCTCACGCGCAAGCGTTTCCACTGTCTTTTCACCCTGACAAAGCAACTCAATCAACTCCAGCCGCTTAGGGCTGGAGAAAACTTTGCCTATCCGTGCCACCTGTTCATAAAGTAGGTCTTTGATCTTGCGTGCGTCTTTCATCATAACAATCCGATAATCATTTGATCGAGAATTATAACAATAAACAATATATCAATGATGCTATTGACATAGCATGCAGATATGGCTTTAATCAGTCTGGTTATTATTAGATTGTTATAAGAAACGGAGAAAATCATGAAATACCTGATGATTCTGAACGACGCTCCTTATGGTACGGAGCGCAGCTACAACGGATTGCGACTTGCGCGCTCGCTGCTCAAGACGGGCGAAGCGGAGGTCAAGGTGTTCCTTGTCGGTGATGCGGCGGCATGCGCCAAGCACGGACAGAAGGTGCCGCAGGGCTATTACAGCATCGGCGACATGCTGGGCATGGTTGTACGTAATGGCGGCGAAGTCGGCGCGTGCGGCAGTTGCCTTGATGCGCGCGGCATCACTGACAAGGAGCTGATTGAAGGCGCGTCGCGCAGCACCATGGATCAGCTCACTACGTGGACGCAGTGGGCCGACAAAGTTATCGTTTTCTAAGGGGGGTGAGATGAGTCGCACGGTGCTGGTATTGGGTGCGGGAATCGGCGGTATCGTTGCCGCCGAGACGTTGCGCAAGTTGCTACCCGCTTCTGACCGCGTGATTGCAGTGGATCGCGCCGGGCAGCATTTTTTTCCGCCTTCGCTGCTATGGCTGATGGTGGGTGAACGGACACCGGAAGAGTTTTCCCGGCCACTGGATCGTCTGCATCGCTACGGCATTGAGTTTCGCCGAGGCAACGTCACGCGGATTGATCCTGCTCAGCGGGAAGTGGAAATCGATGGGCAATTCCTGCGTGCCGATGCGCTGGTAATTGCACTGGGTGCGGAGTACGCACCGGGAGCCATTCCTGGCCTCGCCGAAGCCGGACTCTGCATTTACACGATGGAAGGTGCGACCGCGATCCGCGATGCGCTGGCTCGGTTCTCGGGCGGGCGTATTGTTATCCTGACTGCGGCACCTCAATACAAATGTCCTGCTGCGCCCTACGAGACCGCGCTGTTGGTGGATAACTACCTGTGCAAACGCGGCCTGCGCGAGAAAACAACTATCGAATTTTTCGCCGCCGAACCACGACCGATGTTCGTCACCGGCCCCGAACTGGGTGCCGCCGTGCGCGGGATGATAGAGGCGCGTGGCATCGCCTACCATCCCGAGCACCAGATCAAGGAGGTTGATGCCACCAACCGTCGCATTGCCTTCGCGAATGGTGTGGAGATGGAATTCGATCTGCTGCTTTATGTTCCGCCGCACCGCGCGCCAGCGGTGGTGCGCGAGGCAGGCTTAACCAACGAGAGCGGCTGGGTTCCCGTTGACCGTCATACACTTCAGACGCAGTTCGATAATGTCTTCGCCATCGGTGACATCACCACTATTCCGCTCAAGATGGGCCGCCCGCTGCCCAAGGCTGGCGTGTTCGCACATGGCCAGGCCGAGGTCGTGGCGCACAACATCGCCCATGCCTGGACTGGCAAGGGCACGACGCGCCAATTTACCGGAGAGGGCATGTGCTTCATCGAGACCGGCGGCCCTAAAACCCCGATTTTCTCCGGAACTACTTCTAAAGCAGTTTTTTTACTTTTTGTAAAAACTTTTCTGAGTAATTTTGGGTCGTAGATTTCAAATCTGGATTCAAATCAACTGGCTGTATCGGCGTTTCTGAAACAACTCATCGCGTTCGACAACAACGAATTCCAGGGAAAATCATGTTCAATTTCTCTCTCGTCGAATTTTCCATCCACCGCCCAAAGCTGGTTATCTGGGCAACAGTGGCGCTGGTAGTGCTGTTCCTCACCCAGTTTCCGCGCATCAGTACGGACACCAACCCGAAGCATATGCTGCCCGAGAACTCGGACGTGCGCGTCTGGAACAACGAGGTTGACAAGACCTTCGCACTCTACGAGGACACCATTGTCGTCGGCGTACAGAACGATGCGGGAGTGCTCAATCGGGAAACACTCGGCCGCATCGCCCGCGTCACCGACGCAATCATCAAGCTGGAAGGCGTGGCGAGCCGCGATGTGAACAGCTTCACCACCGTCACCAATGTCACGGCTGAGGCCGGCACATTGAAAGTCGGGCCGCTCATGCCGGGCGCGCCGCAGACAGATGCGGAGGTGGAAGCGCTGCGCACGGCGCTGTTCGGCAACCCGCTGCTGGTTGGTCGTGTGATCTCGAAAGATGGCAAGACTACGGCGATCTACGCGCCGCTGGAAAAGGGTGCCAACGGCGCAGAAATCGCCGAGAAAATTCGCTCTATCGTGGCTAAGGAGAGTGGCCCGGAGCACTACTACATCGCTGGCGACCCGGTGGCGCGCGACACCTTCGGCGCCGAGATGTTCAAGCTGATGGGCATCTTCTCGCCGATTGCAGGCATGATTATGTTTATCGCCATCCAGCTCATGTTCCGCAACCTGTCGCTGTCGTTCACCATGATGGCGGTGGCTATGGCCGCGATTATCCTGAGCATGGGGTCGTTGATCGGTGCCGGCTATCCGGTGCATATCATGAGCTCGATGGCACCGGTATTTCTCATGGCCATCGCCACCGACAGCATCCACATTTTCAACGAGTTTTATTTCCGCTACCGCGAGAAGCGCAACAAACTCACGGCGATCCGCGAAACCATGCAGGCGGTGAGCCGTCCGGTACGCTACACGGCATTGGCCACCGCCGCCGCCTTTGCCGTGCTGCTGTTCATGAACATCGTCCCGGTCCAGGTCTTCGGCGGGCTGATTGCTTTCGGCACGGTGGT